>JAQTRI010000424.1 GCA_028711905.1 Candidatus Wallbacteria bacterium
TGGTTGAATCCAGTCCGCCGGACAGAAAAGCACCAACAGGGACATCGGACTGCAGGCGCAGCTGCACTGAATCTGATAAAAGCTCTCTGAAACGATCCTGGGCGACGCCAGGCGACATTTTCAATGTTTCTCTCACCGGGGGATGCCAGTAGCGCTCAAGCCGGAATGCTCCTGTTGAGCAGTCCACAGTCAGAAAATGCCCGGGGAGAACGCTCAGCACACCCTCGAAAAAGGTTTCCGGTGTCAGGGGAAACTGCATTGACAGGTATTCCGCGATGGCAGCACTTCTAAGGCGAATACAGGGGTCTGCGGCCAGGAGTCCCTTGATCTCTGAGCAGAACATGAAACCTTCAGCGGTTTGCGCGTAATACAGGGGTTTAATGCCAAAGCGGTCGCGTGCCAGTATCAGCTGATTTCTATCATTGTCGTAAACAGCAGCGGCAAAGTCCCCATTGAGCCTCGAAAAGATGGATTTCCCCCACTTTTCAAAACCGTGGGCTATAACCTCTCCATCGCTCAGTGATCGAAAATCACAGTTGTCCTGAAGCTCGAGCCTTAATTCTTTGTGATTGTAAATCTCGCCATTATAGAAAACTACTGCGCGCCGGTTTTGTGACTCAAAAGGCTGATACCCGTCCTTCAGGTCGATAATGGCCAGCCTGTTGCCGCCGAAAGACAGATTTCCCTCTGACCTGACGCGCCTGTCGTCAGGACCGCGATGTTTGATCTGCTCCAGCATGGCAAAGAGCGTTTGTTCTCTGGCCGCAACCGCGCCTGGCGCAACAATACCGGCAATGCCGCACATTTTAGAGGTTCCCCTCCTGATCTTTTCTCCATGATAGCGCCTGGGCAGAGGGAAAGCCACTGCGGCAGGATGGTAAACAGTCGGATAGAGACGCAATGCATTGCGTCTCTACAATTCAACATTCATCATTCAACATTTATAATTCCGTAAACCTATTACCGACTCACCCACAGACAAGCCGCTATACATGACACGGCAGTTCCGGAGATGTATACTGTGCCGACCGGATCATGATCCGGAGGAAAGGCTGGTTCCAGTTGAGCCATCAGACAGGCAGTCCCACTTGCGGTGAAACCCCTTTTCTTCCTGTATGCAGGGAAGACCTCGAAAGTCGCGGCTGGTCCGGGCTGGACATTATCCTCATCAGCGGCGATGCCTATGTTGATCACCCATCCTATGGAACGGCCCTGATCGGCAGATTGCTGGAATCTCACGGCTTTAAAGTGGGAATCATCTCCCAGCCGGACTGGAAAAGCCCCTCTGATTTTCAGAAGCTGGGTAGACCCCGTCTCTTTTTCGGCATTACAGGCGGAAACACTGATTCCATGATCGCCAACTACTCGGCCAATAAAAAAAACCGGGATTGCGATGAGTATTCCCCGGGCGGCAGGACCGGCCTGCGCCCGGACCGGGCTGTGATCGTATATTCCAATCTGGTCAGGCAGGCTTACAAAGATGTGCCTATTGTCCTCGGAGGCGTGGAAGCGAGCCTGCGCCGCTTTGCCCATTATGATTACTGGGACAATCGCGTGCGCGGGTCAATTCTGATCGATTCCCGCGCCGACATTCTGGTGTACGGCATGGGCGAAAAACCCGTTCTGGAAATCGCCCAAAGGCTGGCCGACTTGAGCACTAAGCAAAATCTGCTTGGCATCAGAGGCACTTCAGTCATCATGAAAAGTATCGGTTCCTTAGACAACTGCGTTGTGATTCCTTCGCAGGAGCAGGCAGCGCAAAACCCGGGAGAATTCAACCGCGCTTTTGTTCTGACTTACAATGAGATGAATCCGTTCACAGCCGGAAGTGTGGTGCAGAAGCATGGCGACCGATATGTGGTGCAGTACCCCCCTCCCATGCCGCTGTCTCCTTCAGAACTGGATCAGATTTACGAACTGCCCTACAGGTATTCGTGGCACCCTTCGTACAACCCGGCCGGTGGCGTTCCGGGATATGAGACTGTAAGGTTTTCCATCACCTCGCACCGCGGCTGCTGCGGAGAATGCTCTTTCTGCTCCATCTATTTCCACCAGGGTCGGATAGTGCAGAGCCGCAGCCAGGAGTCGATTGTCAGAGAAGCGGAACTTCTGAGCAGCAGGCCGGATTTCAAGGGCACGATCACTGATATCGGGGGGCCGACAGCCAACATGTACAGCGCTTACTGCCACCACTGGGCCAAAAAGGGATACTGCAGGGAACGGAAATGCCTGACCCCGGAAAAATGCAGTAATTTCCACATGGGCTATCAGCATTCCATTGAGTTGTTGAGAAAGCTCCGGAAGATTCCGCGTGTCAAGCATGTATTCATCGGCAGCGGCTTCCGCTACGATCTTCTGACTGAGGATTATGCGGACCGATACCTGCAGGAGATCTGCGAACACCACATCAGCGGCTTGATCAAAGTAGCACCTGAGCATTGTTCGGATACTGTGCTCAGAATCATGAACAAGCCGTCATTCGCCGTATACGAGAAGTTTGTCGAAAGATTCAAAAAAATCGCCCACAGCCTGAACAAGAAGATCTTTATCGTCAATTATTTTATCTGCAGCCACCCGGGGACCACCCTGCACGATGCGCTCAAGCTGGCATTGTATCTTGCCAAACGGAAGGTCAGGCCGGAGCAGATCCAGGACTTCCTGCCCTCGCCCATGACTGCCGCCACATGTATTTATCACACAAAAAGCGATCCCTTCAGTGGTAAAAGTGTATATGTCCCTCTTGATCCCCGCGAACGAAAGATGCAACGAGCGCTGGCACAGTACGACAAGCCCGGAAGCAGAAGATGGATCATGGAAGCCCTTGAAGAGCTCAAGTCCATGCATGTGGTCGGCAAGCTGCTGGGAACGGCCAGGTCATGGGAAAAACCGGGTGAACGCGGAACAGGGTCACGGACTTACAGAACAACAGGTCAAGGTCCATGGCAGGACCGGACAAGGCGTAAAAAATGAGTTCGCGGACCGCATCTACGCGAGTTCGCGTACATTTGACAAATTCGGCTCCATCCCGCCATCCATAGTGGTTTCAACAATTTCTTATCAGTCATCATCCCTGAATCCCGCTCCATTGAAGGTGTTTTTGTGTAATGTGCAGGCCTGACCCCTTTTTATTCCCCTTCGCAGGGGTTGACCGGACGGCTGTTGTAGCATAAACTGATTTAAGAGGCTATCGACAGTCATGAACCTGTACGATGAATTCTCGTTCGTTGTTGAAGCACTCCAGGATGGGAACATCAGATTCGCCGTTGTCGGTGGAGTGGCTCTGGCGTTTTACGACCAGCCCCGTTTCACTAGGGACATCGATTTTCTGATGCATTCCGGGGATGCGGCCAAAGTTACGGAGATCATGAAGAAGCTCGGTTACTTCGAGTCAGCCGAAGCCTGGGACTTTCAGAAAGTAGCAGTCACACTGCGCCGCTTCGTCAAAACCGCGGGCGATGATTTCATGTCAGTCGACATCCTGGTCGGCAGGTCGCACAGGCTGCACGCGATCATCAACGATGCCGTCA
>JAQTRI010000425.1 GCA_028711905.1 Candidatus Wallbacteria bacterium
TTGACAACGAGCAGGTGATCGAAAAAGTCGTTTGCGACAACAGTGAGCATTTCTTCGGTCCAGCTTCGTTCTTTCTGCCCAAAAAGCTGATCAGAACCCGCGACGGATTCGGCACCCTGCCTGATGGTTTTGCTGTTGATCTCGCTTCGCGCACCTGGTATCTGGTGGAAGCGGAGCTCGGGCATCACAGCGTCTGGAACCACATCGCACCCCAGATCGCCAAACAGCTGGTCGCAGTCAGTACCCCGGAAAGCAAGCAGATTCTCGAAGACCTGGTGATTCAGTTCTTCCATGAATCCGATGAAGTGAACGAGAAATTCAAGGAAGAAAATATCCTGGACATCGATGTGCGGAGAGTGATCGGCGACATCCTGAAAAAGCCACCGATCATCGGCATACCGATCGACAGGATCACACCGGACCTGAAAGAATGGGCTGAAACTCTGCGCTGTGTCGCGAAACTCTGGATCGTCAAAAAGTATGTGGAATTCGGCAATCCGGAGAATGTGGCATACGACATCCCGGAAGAGTTCCGTCCAGCCCTCGATACAGAAGAGGAAAAGGCCGGCAGCAGAACCGGACAGGCCTTCTACGATGTTACCCTGTCAGATCTTATCCAAGCCGGGCTTCTTGCCGCAGGCGGAAAAATGGTGATGAAATACCGGCCCAGGGGTGGCCGGATAAAGAAGTACACTGCCACGGTTACCGGAGACGGTGAATTGATCGTGCTTGGCAGAAAATTCAGAAGCCCATCCTATGCTGCGGTGTTCAGTATTCAGAACGCCGGCAGTCAGCGACAGACTGCCAACGGCTGGAAAAGCTGGAAGACCGGAAAAGGAGCGACTCTGTTGGAGTTGCGGGATAAGTATCTGATGGAGCAGGAAACAACGAAAGATAAGCGGGATGTCACGCTTATCCCACATGCCAGCCGGAACAAGGGAAAACGGCATCAGAGGTAAAGAGGCACCATGGCTGAGAAAATGAAGATCCGGGGAGAAGACCGGGGACGGAAGACCGGGGACGGGACGGAAGACCGGGGACGGTGCTTGACTTTTTGACTTTAGAGATTGCTGAATGCAAAGGCATGATAAACTGAAATATTGGTGAGGGCGCGTGAAATGAAGAAAAAACCGACTGGCAAATTCACTGATAAGCCAATAATGCCTGCCGGAACAGCCTTGTTTGACCGTGTCGTTTCCATTCTGGAGCAGGCCCGGACGAATGTCGTGCACTCGGTCAACAGCCAGATGGTGATTGCCTACTGGCTGATCGGCAGGGAGATTGTACAGGAGGTTCAAGGCGGAGACCAGCGTGCTGAGTATGGCATGCAGGTGGTTGAGAATCTGTCGGCGCAATTGACGGAGAAATACAGAAGAGGCTTTTCTACCACTAATTTATGGTATTTCAGGCAGTTTTATCTCGTGTTTCAGAACCGTCCGCGAATTCTCCACCCGGCGGGTGGGGAATCACTCAAAGATGAGAAAGTCCACAAGGCAGGTGGAGAATCGACATCCCTGGTGAAACTCTCTCCAGGTGGGAAAGAGTCGCTCCCTGGATTCAACACTTCACTGAGCTGGTCGCATTACCGGGCGTTAATGCGTGTCGACAATCCGGAAGCGCGTGAATTCTATGAGAAGGAAGCAGTTGAATGCGGCTGGAGCAAGATGCAGCTTGAGCGGCAGATACAAACTGCATATTTTGAGCGTATCCTTAAAAATAAAGGGAAGGACGGACTAATACCCGCAAACCGCGAAAGATTGACCGGTGAGGCAATGGATCAAATTCATCTTCTGAAATCGCCCTTTGTCCTCGAATTTCTGGATTTGCCTGACAGCCCAGATTTGCATGAAAAAGATCTGGAGCAGGCGATCATCACCAACCTGCAATCTTTCCTGCTGGAGTTGGGGCGGGGTTTCTCGTTTGTCGCACGCCAGAAGAATATCCGCTTTGACGACGATGATTTTTATGTGGATCTGGTTTTCTACAATTTCATGCTCAAGTTTTTTCTTTTGATTGATCTCAAAATCGGTAAACTTACCCACCAGGATGTAGGGCAGATGGATGGGTATGTCAGGCTTTTTGAAGACCGCTTCAAGGTTCAGGGAGATAATCCGACGATCGGCTTGATCCTTTGTTCTGACAAGAGCAAAGCCATAGCCAAATACTCAGTGCTGATTGAAGGCAAACAAATTTTTGCAGCAGAATACTTGAAGTTTCTGCCATCGGAAAAAGAACTTCAGCGGATGATTCAAAAAGAACGCCGATTGATCGAGATGGCCATGGAAGGGAATAAGCTGTCGTGAATAGCCTGATCCACCGCGAATACGCCAATGCCTTTGTCGCCAAGATGATAATCGAAAAGAGCAGGGTTGTTTTCGAAAATGCCAGTATTGCTCACGATTCCGGCCCGATCAATCCGGACAACTTTGTGCCGCATCCGAAAAATCCGGTTATCGCCAAAGTTTTCCGGGAAATCGGGCTGGCCGACGAACTCGGATCAGGTGTCAGAAACCTTTACAAATACTGCAGAACATACTGTGGTTCCGACCCTCAACTGATCGAAGGGGATGTGTTCAGGTTTATTCTTCCCATGGCAGAGCAATCTTCCCCGCAAGTTACCCGGCAAGCTACCATGCAGGCTACCATGCAAGACGAGCGTACAATTAAAATCATCGAGTTCTGCAAAACACCTAAAACCAGAGACGAGATCCAGAATTTTTTGAACTTGAAGAATAGGGACCATTTCAGATCTGAGGTTTTGAATCCATTGATTGAGAGTGGGTTGTTGCATCCCACTCTGCCGGATAAACCGACCAGCCCGAAGCAAAAGTACTACTCCGGGCACAAGCGGGAGGATTCATGAACGAGTACCAAGCTGGGGGTATTTAAGGGGACGCACTTATCCACCCCAAGCCCACCTGAGAAGGTAAATTGAAAGAGGCACCATGGCTGAGAAAATGAAAGTCAGGGAGCAGAAGCTGATCTACCAAATCCCGGCAGTGAAAAACAGGATCATGATCCGTATCCAGCGTTTCGGGTTCATAATTTTCCTTCTGCTCGTTACCGCGATTGCGGCAGACGCGTGTTCGCTGTTTGTGGCCAACGGGCCTGACGGTATGGTCGCCGGGAGGAATTTCGACTGGAATAACCGAGGGAAATAGGGGTCAGAACTTGCAAAGAAAATGCACATGAAAAAGTACAAGGCATTTCTCAACGCGTACTTCCTGCTTTTCTTCGTGACCGGCATCGTGCAGCTGGTCGGCAATGTCCTGCGCCTGAAAGGGTGCCCGGAAGTCACGGCCCCCGCACTTGCCGTTCTGGTGCTGCTGTGCATGATCCCAAGCTTTATCCTGCTCTGTTGCGGCGGTTTCTTTCCACTCATGAAGCTTGAACCACTGTTCATGCTTGCCCTCTACCCATTCAACGAAATGGTGCTGCAGCCGGCCAACGCCATGATGGTGTTTGATTCGGGACTGACTCCCTTTTCGCTCGTCTTCAGCGCGGCAAAGATCATGATGAGCATCCG
>JAQTRI010000426.1 GCA_028711905.1 Candidatus Wallbacteria bacterium
TTCCCAGAGCGTCTGCCGCCAGCACCCGGATCTCACGGTCTTCCTGCTGAAGAAGTGAAACTAAAGGGGTAATGCGGTGCTCACCGAGTCCTGAAAAAACCTTTTCCACGAACGGGATCATGTTTTCCTTTTCATTCCTCATGAAAAAAATCAGCGGCTCAATGACTTTTCCACCCATTCTGATCAGAGAGTCGACCGCGTTCTGTCTGACCATCCAATGTTCGTCCTTGAGCAGAGACAGAAGGGTCTGAACCGCCTTCTGGTTTTCCGACTCGCAGAGAGCTTCAGATACCAGCATACGGATGTTTTTGCTTTTGAAACGGGAAAAAGCTATCAGCACTTCGATTCCGTCATCCCCCATGCGACTCAGAGCCTTGGTGATCCAGAACGCAGCGTTGTAACTGGCACTTTTCAAGGCTTCGATCAGGTTGTCAATCACGGACGAACCATGCATGACAAGGGAATTGACTGCATGATTGCAGACACGCCAGTCCGGATCATTCAAAAGATTTATCAGTTGCTGGGAAGAATCCATATGCCTGGAATAGCCGAGCGCGATAGCCGCATGTCCACGGATTCCGGCATCCTTGACAGTCGTCAGTTTGAGCACCGGTTTGAGAGCCTTTTCCGTATCAATGCGACATAAAGTCACAAGAGCCCAGAAGCGCTGATCCTCATTAACCGAATTCAAGGATCTTATCAAATGTGAAACAATTTTTTCGCCGAAAGCGGCAAGCTTTTCCGAACTATCCTTGCGCACCTGCCAGGAAGGTGACCCCAGACAGGCAAGCAATTCTTCCAGCGGGTTGATAGGAACTTGCTCCACTACACCTTTGTCATTGACATTTTCAGGTTTATTTTTCAGAACCTGCTCCCTTTTTTTCGATCCAGATCCCATCTTCACCATCAATCTCCCGAACCTTGACCACCAATTGCTCGTCAGCGGAAATCTCAATGTTCCAGCCGGTATAATCAGCATAAAGAGGTAATTCGCGGCGGCTGATATCAGCGAGGCAGGCAAAACGGATTCTGGAAGGTCTTCCGAGATCAGTGACAGCATCAATAGCAGCATAAGCCGTGCGTCCGGTATTCAGCACATCGTCAATCAGGATCAGGTCCCTGCCGCCAATGCTGAACGGGATTCCCACTTCATGGATAATAGGGAAATCATTGATCAGACTTAGATCATTCTGATACAGCGAAATATTCAATTCCCCGAGAAAAACTTCTCTGTTGAGTTCTTCGGCAATATACTGCCTGATCCTGGCGGCAATAGGATATCCTCGCTTTTTGATGCCTATCAGTAACGGAGGTTCCGGGTAATCTTCCAGAATCTGGTAACTCATGCGTTTGAGGCAAAGAAGAATCTGAGCTTCATTCCGGTAAAGCATCAGCTTTTCGCTCCGCCTTTTTTGCTGGTTTTCCTGGACTTGGCCGCAGGTTTTTTCCTGGCATCGGAAGAGCCACTCGACTGATCAGGTGTAACTGAAATGTCATAAACAAGTTTCTTGGTTTTGTTGTCGTACCAGGATCTGATGGTATCGCCTTTCTTGAATTTCCCTTCCAGAATGCCTTCAGCCAGCGTGTTCTCCACCAGGTTTTTCACAGCGCGCTTAAGCGGGCGGGCTCCAAATTTAACATTCGATCCCTGATCCACAATATATTCTTTGGCGTCGGCAGTCATATCGATCTTAAAACCCAGCTTTTCCAGCCGGCCGAAAACCTCGCCCAGCTGAATCTCCAGAATGTCTAAAAGATGGATTTTTTCAAGAGCTGTAAAGGTTATGATCTCGTCAATGCGGTTGAGAAATTCCGGTGGAAAAGTCTTTTCCAGGGCCCTGATCGTTTCTCTTTCCCGCACTTTGTGATCCATAATCAGAGTCTCTGCACCGAACCCGATCGTGCGGTCCAGTTCCTTGAATTCCTCGACCCCGATATTTGTGGTCATGATGAGCAGGCAGTCCTTGAAATAAACCCTTTCACCCTGGCTGTCTGTAAGAATGCCGTCATCCAGGATCTGCAGCAGGATATTGTGTACCTTGGGATGGGCTTTCTCGATTTCATCGAAGAGCACAACCGCCTTGGACTTGGCTTTAATGGCCTCAGTGAGGAATCCTCCCTCTTTGTGACCGATATACCCGGGAGGAGCGCCGATCAGCTTGGCATATTCATGGCTCTGTGAATATTCAGAGCAGTCAACCCGCACCAGTTCTTTTTCGTCACCGAAGAGGAATTCGGCTAAAGCCTTGGCCAGTTCTGTCTTTCCGACTCCAGTCTGACCGGCGAACATGAAACTGCCGATCGGTTTGTCCGGATTGCGCAATCCGACATGAGCCTTGCGGATTGATTGCGAAACCGCTATGACTGCTGGTTTCTGACCGACGATTCTTTTGGAAATGTACTTTTCCATATTAATGAAGCGTTCGCTGACATCGACCCCGCCTTCAGGCAGGTTATCAAGCATAGGTATGTTCTGGTCGTCATCACCTTTGGGGATTGTAATGGTGATCTTTTTGATGTCCAGTTCAGGATTGACCTGAATGCACAGGTTGTACAACTCCTGTTCCGTAATCTCTCCGAACAGCGAATAATTGTTGTTCCCAAAAATCAATGGCGCAATCTCATCCAAGTAATTGACCACCGCTGTATTGATGATCAGACGCTTGTAAGATTTTTTATCCGTGATCTTGATGTTCTGGAAAATCTTCTGAACTTCATCCTCGGTAAATCGCCTGATCTCGACAAAGCGATCGAGGGACTCACAGAACTTCATGTGGACTTCGCCTTTTCCGCTCATCTTCTCCTCCCTCTCAACCTTGTAATCCGATGTCTTTCCGGTAATGAATCCCGGAAAAACAGACTTTCTTGATTTCATCGTAGACCCTGTTTCTGGCCTTGTCGACATTTCGGTCCAGAACAGCAATGTCGAATACGCGCCCGCCTCCAGTAACAAGATGATTGTTGTGCCATTGGGTTCCCGCATGAAACAAGTGCAGATCGTCACTGCATGCAACCTTGTCCAGCCCGGCAATCGGGAACCCGGTTTTATATTTCAGGGGATAACCCTCAGACACGCCGACGACATTCAGGCAACAGCGCTTATCCCATTCAATCTTCAATCCCTTGATGTCGTCTGTAAGAATACGCATTGTCACATCGATCAGGTCGTTTTTGAGACGGGGCAGCACAACCTGTGTCAATGGATCGTTGAACCTGAGGTTGAACTCCGTGATTTTAGGCTGTCCCCCGGAGATGATCAGGTTGACGACCATCACACCGCTGTAAAGAAGATCCTCTTTTTTCATGGCCTCCAGAACAGCTTTAAAAATTTTTGTCTCAATGATTTTCAACAACCCGGAATCGATTTTTCCTGAAGGCGAAAAAGCCCCCATTCCGCCGGTATTAGGGCCGCGATCTCCATCATAGGCCCTTTTGTAATCCTCAGCAGAAGTCAGACCCAGCACCTTATTTCTGTGAATAAAGGCAAAGCAGGATACGCTGGTACCAGTGAGATATTCTTCGAT
>JAQTRI010000041.1 GCA_028711905.1 Candidatus Wallbacteria bacterium
GTGTATCTGAAATCAGATGGCATGCTGCTTCTGAACTCAGACGGGTTGAACCTCACTTCAGGCGATTATGAACTCAAGGTTTCGGTCGGCGACCTGCTTGGCAATACTAAGCAACTCACAGTGCCACTGCGAGTGGTAGCCAATTTCAATCTCTCATCTGTGTCGGTGGTCCCCAACCCGGCGTCCGACCGGGCGATCATCCGTTACCGCCTCGGCGCCGCGGCAGACGAGGTTATAATCCGCATTTATGACTCAGCAGGAAGACGCATCAAGTCCATCAATGGCGACACCTTTACCGGAGACAACTATGTGGAATGGGATCTGACCAGTTTCAGGGGTAAAAAGGTCGCCAATGGGGCTTATTTCGTCAAAGTCGAGGCCAAGTCCGGAAGCCAGAAGATTACTGCAGACGCCAAGGTGGCGGTGCTGCAGTAGTGACCTGTTCCGAAACGGCACCTGCTGCAGCGGGAATTTGTCTGATAACCGGTCGCTCAGGCAGCGGTAAAACCTCGCTGCTGGTGGATTACATCAATTCTCTTGGTTCGTCCGGGCGCAGCCTGATCGGTGGAGTGCTTTCGCTTTCACACCCGGGAAAAGATCACAGAAGTTACCGCATCCTGCAGCTCAGCGATGGCGTATCATACGACCTGTCGTCATCAGACCCGGCTGAACCCTGCCTGCAGATCGGCCCTCACAGGCTTTCAGAATCCGCTCTTGCGCGGGCCTGTACCCGCATTATCAAAGATCTTGCAGATTTCCAATTTATCGTTCTGGACGAGGTCGGGATTCTGGAACTTTCGGGCCAGGGTCTTTCCAGCGCTGTGCACGCATGCCTGCAGTCCAGCCGCCATCTGATCTTCACAGTCAGAACCGCCAACTTAGACCGGTTTTCCAGCCTGCTCAAGTCATACCCCCTTCGCAGCTTCACCATGCAGGCCATTGCCGGAAGCATAGAGGCGGCCGGACAGATCAACTCATTCATCAAGTCTGCATGAAAACATCAAAGTTTTAGAGATGTATAAGCGGACAAGCGCGTATGTGGAGAAGCGGTACATCACCGCATATCCGCTTTAACGCATGTCCTCTTTAACGCTTTGCCGCTTTGCCCCTTGCCCGCTTTGCCTCTTTCCCAAAGACTGATTCTTTGAAAACAACCTCCGGCCTGCCTCAAGTCTTTTCTTCAGCAGATTTTTACGGTACACTGTGTCACAGCCGAGGTTCAAATGCTGGAACTGCTCAAGGACATCAAATTTTATGACCTGCTGGACATCTTCATTGTCAGCCTGCTGATCTACAATTTTTTCATTCTCATCACCAATACCAGAGCCTTCCAGATCTTAGCAGGAATCATAGTGCTGCTTACTCCGCTGGCAATTTCTCCCTGGTATCCACTGCACACCATCGCCTGGATTCTCAAAAACATTTTCCCCATCGGTATTACCGCACTGATTATCATCTTCCAGCCGGAAATCAGGAAAACACTGGAACAACTCGGCCGCACACCTGTGCTCGGCCACCGTATGCTGGCCGTGTATCCGGAATTTTCCAAGATCGTTGACGAGATCATCACCACACTGAACATTCTTTCCAAGAAACGCATCGGTGCTATTATCGTCTTTGAACGCACCACCGGCCTGCAGGATGTCATTGAAACAGGTTTGATTCTCAATGCCAGGATCACCAAGGAACTGATGCTGACGATTTTCACCCCGCCGTCTCTGCTGCACGACGGCGCAGTAATCGTCTCTCAGGGCAGCATCAAGGCAGCCAGCTGCTATCTTCCCCTGACCGACCGCTCTGACCTCAACATCAACCTCGGAACAAGACACAGGGCCGCCCTGGGCATCACTGAAATCAGTGACGCTCTTTCCCTGATCGTTTCTGAGGAAACAGGCGACATTTCCTATTGCCTGGGAGGGAAAATCTACACCGCAGTCAATCTGGATGTGATTTCCCGTCTGATGAAGAGACTGTTCCAACCCAAAAGCTGGTGGCAGGATTCGATCAGGCAGAAGCAGAAAAAAGAGGAGCCATGAAGAACCTGATCACTGAAAACATCGGCATGAAAATAATGTCTTTTCTTATTGCTTTTCTGTTGTGGTCCTATGTAATCATCACTGAAAATCCTATGGTCGCCAGAGAAATCAAAACTGCTGTCGAAGTGACAAATCTGGATTCCGAAAGATTTTTTCTGAGCAGTTCCCTTCCAGAAGCCAAAGTGCGCTATCGCGCTCATCGCCGGTTGATTCTCAGTGGAAAATTTGAAGGCGAAATCGTGACCATGATCAACCTCGCCGGAAAAAAAGAAGGTGACCACAGCGTCAAGGTGTCCATCAATGTTCCGCCGGGCTTAGAGGTTCTTTCGGTAGAGCCGCAATCCATTAATATCTCGATCGGAAAATCCATCAGCAAGATTCTCCCTGTCACCCCGCACCTGACTCTTTCAGGCACAGACCTGTATTACGATCCCCCGGAAATTCTGCCTCCCCGGGTGGAAATCAGAGGCCGGAAAGACTTAGTGGATCAGGCCACGGAAACGCGTGTGTTTCTGGAAATCTCCAAACCCGGAGATTTCACCCTTAACCTGCCCATAGTCCTGCTCAACTCAGACAAAAAACAGGTAGAAGAGGGACTGTCCATTAACCCGGCCTTCACCAAAGTCAGTTATTCGGTCAAACCCAAACCGGAAAAGACTGTCCCTGTTTTCGCAGGCCTGACAGGTAAGCTGCCTGATAATCTCATGCTCAAGGAATTGATTCTTGAGCCCAAGGAAACCGTACTTAAAGCCACTCCTGCCGAACTGGAAAAAATCGTTTCCATCAGTACTGAGGTAATTGACCTGACAGGTCTTTCACAGAGCCTGAAAATCAAGAAAGTTCTCATCTATCCTGCCGGCATCAGTATCAGGCACAAGGAAGTCACAGTCACACTGAAGATCGTCCAGACCATGATCCGCAAAAAACTGCTGCTTTCCCTGAAAGCATCACAGCCAGGATATTCTTTCTTTCCCGGGCCGACAGTTGAAGTCGAGATTGAGGGTCGCAGTTTAGACTTCACCGATAGACTGCGCACAATAGAAATCGACTCCACTTCAGGCATTCTCGATTCAGTGAAATCCTTTTTTAACAACCTCAACGCTTCACTGCTCTCCATCAAACCGGAAGACATCAATCTAATCAAAGAGGGGGAATAATGAACCTGACCCAGAGGCTTGATTCTCTTTGCAAAGCATCGGAATCCGACTATGGTTCCATTAAGAATGAAATCCTTTCCGGTCTCACTATTGATGACGCCAAAACCATCATCACCATGTCCCTCTCCGCAGAGAAACAGGCCAAACTCAAACTTCTGAATCTGATTGTCGATGTCACGACTCTGCCAATCCAGCCTCTTCTTATCGAAGCCTTTGGAAAAGAAAAGGACCCGGACGCAAAATTGATGCTGACAGTATCCCTGGGAAGGAACGGCAACAAAAAAATCATCTCCAGTTTGATCGAACTGATCAACAATGATAACTATCTGATGAAGCACAAAGCTACATTAGCCCTGCAGCTGATCGGCAGCATAGCATTGCAGGAACTGCTGATTATCATGTTCAAAAACCTGGAAGCCAATTACCCGTATGCGGAAATGATCGCAGACATCATTGTGCAGATTCCGGACAAGTCGCTCAATGATGTGGAAAAAATCCTGCAGATAAAAAACCCGCTGGTAGCAGAAATCCTCGGCAGTATCGATGATCCCCAGGTCGTTCCCCTGCTTGTCGAGTTTTTCGACAAAAAAAACCACCTGTTGTCAAGATCAGTCAAGGATGCGCTGGTCAGGCTGGGAGCCAAAAACGCCGATCTTCTTGGCGATTTTCTATCCCTCAACAATGAAGAATTCAATTACTGGATCACCAGGGCTCTGGCCAGCTTCGGGGATTTGGGCCGCAAAATTCTTCTGGAAAAAATCAATGGGGCTTCCAACAATCTGATCCGCAACATTATCGAAGTTCTCGATTACAAAGGGGAAGAAGTCCTGAAGGACCTTTATTTCAATCTGCTCCTGAAAGGCAACTGCAAAACCAAGGAAATCGTTATTGAAAAAGTCATCTCATGCAAAGACCCGACCCTGCTCATTGAAATCAAGCGTCTGATCAGCGATAAACTGGATACCAATTCCAGGTTTTTTCTCCTGTATGCCCTCAGCGAAACAGGCACTGGTGATGAGTTTCTCAAGGAGTACTTCAAAGGCGGTTCCGTAGAACGGCTGATCGCCACCTTAGTCAAAACCAGGAATCCGAAAAAGGAAGATTTCAATCTGCTGGTTTCCCTTCTCAAAGAGCCGGACCCCTTTATCAAGCAGGCTGCACTCAACGCCTTGGCGGCAATTGCCAGGGACAGCTTCCCGCAATTGCTGGAAGCGACTATGATTGACCACCCGGAGGTCAGAAAAAACTGTTTAAAACTGATACGCGGCCTCGGCAGAGAGGCGGTCATCATCCTCGGACAACTGCTGGACCGCGGCAACCACAACGAAAAATTCCAGGCCGCCTTTGTTACCGGCCACCTTTACCTGTACGATCTGAAAAGCAACCTGGAAAAACTGACCAATGACGGCAATGAATGGGTGCGTAAGTTTGCCCGGATCGCGTTAGCACGCATGGGCGGTCCTGACGAAGTTTTGAAGCTCCTAAAATCGAGCCAGCAGGAGAACTGCGATACCGCCATCTCCCTGCTCAAGGAAGATATCAACCATTACGCACAGCTCTTTTTATCCAACTGGACCTCCCTGCCGGAGACAATCCAGGTTAAAGTCAAGAGCTGCTTAGCCGACAATGAAAAACGCTTTCCGGGAACCCTCTCCGGCTTAGCCGGCAAACTTTCCGGTGAGTCCTCCAAGATCATCGCTTCAATGCAGAAGCAGATGGAACTGGAGCGTTCTTTCCAGTTATGACCGATATTATCCGGCTTACAGCGCACCTGGCGGGGGTCAGGCACAAATTCCGCGGATTTCATGAAAAATTGAAATCCTCTGGTGATGAAGCGGCCTTTTTAAAGCTGGTCATGGAGAAACTCCCTCCGGATGAGCGGAAAACACTGGAATGTGAAGCTGAAAAAAGTGCCGACCGCTCCTGGACTGTGACCGGTTTTTTCGACCATGCCTACCCTCCGCTTCTGCGGAAGATATCTTCACCGCCCTATCTGCTTTTTTCCAATCGTGAACTGTCCGACCTCGGAGAAAACTGCGTGGCTGTCGTTGGAGCCAGAAAATGCACGGAATATGGCAAAAAAATCTGCAACAGTATTTCTTATCTTTTGTCGGCAAGGGGTTTTACCCTGGTGAGTGGCATGGCGGCTGGAATAGACAGCATCTGCCACCGCGCAGCACTTGAATGCAGCGGTAAAACCGTGGGTGTAGCAGCCTGGGGGCTGGATCACAAACTCCCGTCCAGCCAGGCTGAACTACAGAATGCCATCAGCCGTAAAGGCTACCTGATCACAGAATATCCCCCGCCGTTTTCGCCTGACAGAACCACCTTCCCGACAAGAAACCGCCTGATCAGCGGACTTTGCTCTGCTGTTATTGTGGTGGAAGCCGAAGTGCACAGCGGTTCTCTTATAACAGCTAAGCATGCTTTCAGCCAGAACCGGGACTTGTTTGTCGTTCCAGGCAGGCTGGGAGACGAGATGTCTGCCGGTTGCCTTCTGCTGGCTCACGAGAACAAGGCCAGGATTATTTTTTCCTTAGAGCAGTTTGCTGAACAGCTGACAGGAATGGGGCTGGCCCCTGTTGAAAAACTACCACCTACCAAACCGGATTTGACAGATGAGCAGTCAATGCTTTTAAAATTAGTACTTGAAGCCGGGCAGCCGGTCGGGGGGGATCTCCTGTCCCGCAAAAGCGGGATCCAGCCATCCAGGCTTTCGTGCATCCTTCTTGAGCTGGAACTGAAAGGACTGATCCGCAAACTGCCAGGCAATGTTTATTCGGCAAAGGAGAGTTAGTGGGCAAACTGTTTGAAATTATTTCCCATATCCTCAAGATGATCTCTGAGTTCAAGCTCGATCCTCTCGAAGACAAGGAGCAGGTGATTCAGGAGCTTACCAGATCCGGATTCGATGCCAGTACTGTCGAAGCTGCTCTGCAGTTCTTCTTTTCCAGTCATTCTTTTCTACCGCATCTGAATGAAAATCGCGGGAAAAATACCGTCCGGCTTTTCCACCCGAGAGAGTCCGCCAACCTGACCATCCAAGCCCAGGGCCTGCTGGTTGACCTTTTCGTTAATGGATACCTGACAATAACGGAACTGGAAGAAGTTATGACTGTTATCGCAGATTGCTGCGAAACATTGGATATCACAGAGTTACTGGAGTTACTGGAACAGATAATCGGCTATCAGGGAGACAGCCGGGGGACCGAATCTCAACCGGTTTCCTTTTTTTTAAATTAATATGAAATTGATAATTGTAGAATCACCAGGAAAAATCAAGACTATCCAGAAGTTTCTGGGTGGTGATTTCACGATTCTGGCTTCCAACGGCCACATCATGAACCTTCCGGACAAAAAACTCGGCGTCAATATAGAAGACGGATTCACTCCTGAATATGTCGTAATTTCAGGCAGAAAGAAAATCATCCAGGAGTTGAAAAAGGCGAACTCCTCATCTGACACGGTTTATCTGGCTCCAGACCCTGACCGGGAAGGGGAAGCCATTGCCGGGAACTTGGCTTCTGTGCTGCATATCAACCCGAAAAGCGATTGCAGAATTGTATTCCAGGAAATCACCGAACAAGCTGTTAAAGCGGCTCTTTCTTCTCCGAGGCCCTTGAACCTCAATAAAATTGAAGCTCAGAAATCCCGCCGGGTATTAGACCGCTTAGCCGGTTACCTGATCTCCCCTCTTTTATGGAAAAAGATCGGCAAGGGTCTTTCAGCAGGCAGAGTTCAGTCCGCTGCCCTCTACATGCTCTGCCTGAGGGAAGGAGAAATCGAGAGTTTTAACTCCGAGAAATTCTTCAAGATTTTTGCGGATTACAGTGACGGGAATTATTCCTTTACCGCAGAGGTGACAACCAGAAACAACGAAAAAATCCGTCTTGAAGATCCGCTCGAAGTGCAGCGCATAGTTTCCGGTCTTTCAGAAAAATCACAGACCGTTTCCGGGCTGGAGACTAAAAAGAAAAAGGAAAACCCACCTGCGCCATTCATCACATCCACTCTCCAGCAGGAAGCCAATCAGCGGTTCGGTTTCAGTGCCAGCCGCACCATGAAAATCGCCCAGAAGCTTTATGAAGGCATCGATCTCGGCAAAGAAGGTCCCGTAGCTCTCATTACATATATGCGAACTGATTCCACCCGCATCTCTGACGAGGCGCGCACTAAAGCCGCGGAGTTCATTTCCAGGCAGTTCGGCAAAGAATACCTCGGATCGAATCCAGTCAAAAAAAAGGCCGGGAAATTCACGCAGGACGCGCATGAAGCTGTCAGACCGACCTATATCGAGAAAACACCCGATTCAGTGCAAGCTTTCCTCAGCCCGGAAGAATTCAAACTCTTCAACCTGATCTGGCAGCGGTTCATCGCTTCGCAAATGGCGTCGAGGGATTTCGAAGAACTGATTCTGTCTTTGAAGCTTGATGAATACACTCTGGAAAGCAAAGCCACACGCACACTTTTCCCCGGTTTCAGAGCTGTGTCCGGATCAGATCAGGAGACACAAAAAAACACCTTTGGTTCTTTATCCGGAGGAGAATCTCTCAAACCGACTGAAGTCCGTTGCGACGAAAAAGAAACGCAGCCCCCACCGAGATACAACGAAGCATCTCTCATCCGGTCCCTGGAAAAAGAAGGCATCGGCAGACCCTCGACATACGCCCTGATTCTCAAAACACTTCTGGACAGAAAGTATGTTGTGAAAAACGAAAAGAAATTCTTCCCCACTGACCTGGGGATTATTGTCAATGATGTCTTGAAAAAATTCTTTTCCGAGTTGATCGATGTCAAGTTCACAGCCCAGATGGAAGAACAACTCGACAAGATTGAACTGGGTGAGTCCCCGGGCGCAGACATGCTGTCCGGATTTTATCAGGCCCTGCTTAAAGACATTGAAATTGCCGGATCTAAACTGGCCAAAATTTCCATTAAAGTTACTGAAACTTGCCCTGAATGTGGAAAACCACTGGAGATTAAATACGGTAAGAACGGCCGCTTTATCGCCTGCACAGGATACCCGGCCTGTAAACTGACCCGTCCGCTTCCGGATGATATCCGTCTGCTTACCACAACTCTCGAAACAGAAAACACCCAGATTTCGGTCGCTGAACACTTAGCGCCCCGAACAACCACCCCATCCGAACCAATCGGCAGCTGTCCGACATGTGGCGGAAACCTGGTGCAGAAACGCGGTCGTTTCGGAGAGTTCATCGCCTGTTCCAACTATCCGGACTGCAAATATACCCGCAAGGATAAGGTAGTCATCAATTGCCCGGTTGCCGGCTGCACCGGGACACTGATCCGACGCAGAGGAAAAAAAGGACGCTTTTTCTATGGCTGCAGTCGATATCCTGATTGCACCTTCACTTCGTCCACCAAGCCTGAACCGCAGAACTGCGCTTCCTGTGACGCGCCGATGAAGTTTGACGGCAAGAAGTGGTTCTGCCCAACCTGCGATGGCAATAATTGACATTATCGGCGGTGGCCTGGCCGGTTGTGAAGCGGCCTGGCAACTTTGCCGAAGAACTGGCCACTGCGTCCGCCTTCGTGAAATGCGACCGTTGCGGAAAACTCCTGCCCACAAAACGGGAAATTTAGCCGAACTCGTCTGCAGCAACTCTCTCCACTCTGAGAACATTACCACTGCTTCCGGCATTCTCAAACGAGAGCTTCTGGAGCTGGATTCCCTGATTATTTCCTCAGCCATGTCCTGCCGGGTCAGGGCTGGTTCCTCCCTTTCGGTAGACAGGGCCCTGTTTTCAGAAACTGTCGAATCCAGACTAAAAACTATACCCAGGATCGAGATTTTACGCAGTCCTGTGGATTCCATCTCAGACATCTCGTTTCCGGCAATCCTGGCAACCGGTCCCCTTTTCGAAGGGCCTCTGTTCCAGGAAATTATGAGCAAAGTCGGCGAAGAGAAACTTTATTTCTATGACGCTGTGTCTCCAACTGTTTCGGCTGAGAGTATTGATATGGACAAGGCCTTCTGGGGAAATCGCTATGATGAATCCGGACAGGATTATCTGAATCTGCCGCTGACCGCCGAACAGTACCAGTTTTTCCGCGAAGCCCTTGTCAAGGCTGAAACATGGCCCTTGAAAGATTTTGAGCGTTCGATTTTCTTTGAATCTTGCCTCCCGGTCGAAGAAATCGCCCGCAGGGGTGAGGAAACTTTATGCTTCGGCCCCCTGCGCCCTGTCGGGCTTACCAGAGACAGACGGATTAAGGCTGTTATCCAGCTGCGGCTTGAGGACGGCCTGGCCTCAGCATTCAATTTAGTAGGTTTTCAAACCAACCTGCTGATCAATGAGCAAAAGAGGGTGTTCCGGATGATCCCCGGTCTGGAAAAAGCAGAATTTCTCCGTTTCGGTAAAATGCATCGCAACACCTATCTCAATTCTCCGCTGCTTCTGAACAGGTTTCTCGAATTCAAGGACATTCCAGGCTTATTCTTAGCCGGCCAGCTGACCGGAGTGGAAGGATATTGCGAATCAGCTGCTACAGGCTTATGCTCAGCCCTTTTCTTGGCGTCCCGCCTTGCCGGTTGCGAACTGCCGATGCTGCCGGATGAAACCATGCTTGGTTCCCTTCTCCGCTTTTTGAGGACTCCACAAAAACGGTTTATGCCCATGAATTCGAGCTTCGGTCTGCTTCCCCCTCTACCCGGTCGAATCCGCGATAAAAAACAGCGCAAGCTGGCTTTTGCTGAGCGTTCAGAAAATTGTATGCCTGAATTCATTCGATCCCTGAATCAGATGTTGCGACAGATCCGGGATTGAGTTTTTCCCCTCTTTGCTGTATAATTTGGGTAGATACCATGTTTGTACCTTTGACCGGTAATTATCGTATCAGGGAACTGTTAAGTTCTCCATTAGCCGTAGTAATGCTTCTAATCTGTGTTACCGGAATGTTTGTCATTTTCTGCGACCTGTACTCCAAAAAATGCAATGTCACTCTACTTCTGCCGAATTATCGCATTTCTTTGCGCACGAGCGCGACTGATGTCAGGGAAGCTCTCAGCGAGGCTGGAATCACCCTGGAAAAAGACGACATCGCCATTCCTGATCTGCCGACCAGAATCCAGGATGGCTGTGTCATACAGGTCATACGGAAAAACATCCGAATTGTCCGCCAGAGTTTCTCTGTTCCACCACTGGATCCAAAAATCAGGAAAACCTCGCTTCTGCCCTCAGGTCATCAGGTGGTACTCGGAGAAATCAGGCATGGCCGTAAGGATATTTACTTTCAGGAAACTTACTTCAATGACCGGTTGGTCACCAGCAGACAGATCGAGGAGATCATGGTCGAGCATCCCGCAAATCAGGTCATCCTGCTCGGCACAGGAGAACGAAACCGCCTGGGAGACTTGTCTCTCTCCCTTAAATCCGGGATTATCTCCAGTAACATAGTCTCCGCTACAGATGATGTTGCATCCCGGAACACCATGATTTTTGTGCCTGGATTCGGGTATTTTCTCTCTGGAAAAAACGGCAATACAGCGGCTCTCCCACAAATCAGGGCCGGCAGCAGCAGCCACGACTACCGTGCCCATTACATCTACTGAAAACTTTATTCCAGAACCTTCCGGGATGCATGTGGTATCATGATTCCATGCATCCCGATATTTTTTAGGCTTTTGATCCATAAAGAATAGCGTTTTTGGCGCATGCACTTGCTGACAAGGGACTTTCAAAGTATGCTTTATGGAGTTAAAGATCAATAATTGAGGTGATACAGATGAAAAAAACTCCACTCTACGATGAAATGGTGCGCTCCGGCGGCCGCATGGTTGATTTTGCGGGGTTTGTCATGCCTGTACAATTTGCTGGAATCATCAGTGAGCATCTGGCTGTGCGCCGTAATGCCGGACTTTTCGATGTCTCTCACATGGGGGAAGTCCTGGTCTCAGGCAAAGATGCTGAGCGCTATATAGACAAACTGGTGACCAATGCGGTCGGCAAACTTTCAGACCGCCAGGTGATGTACTCACCAATGTGCTACGACCACGGGGGTTGCGTTGACGACCTGCTGGTGTATCGCTTCAATCCTGAGAGATACCTTTTAGTGGTCAATGCCTCAAACACTGATAAAGATTTCAGCCATATGCTTTCTCAAATTCATGGCTTCAGCGTCAAGCTGGAAAACCTGAGCGACCAGTACGCCCAGCTTGCGGTCCAGGGGCCGAAAGCCATTCACATTCTGTCCGGCCTTACTGACCTGGACCTCGACAACATAGACTTTTACTGGTTCCGCGAGGGACTGGTCAATGGTTCCCCCTCTATTGTCAGCCGCACAGGTTACACCGGAGAAGACGGCTTCGAGATTTACTGTCGGCCTGAGGCTGCCCCAGCCATCTGGAGCGCGCTGCTCATCAAGGGGTCCACTCACGGCATCCAGCCCTGCGGACTGGGGGCACGAGACACACTGCGCTTTGAAAACAGGCTCGTGCTCTATGGCCACGAACTTGACGAGCACACATCTCCACTGGCGGCCAGACTTAACTGGGCCATTGGATGGGATTCGGATTTTAATGGGAAGCAGGCCCTTGCACAGGAAAAAGAAACAGGCTCAAAGAAAAAACTTGTCGGTCTGGAAATGAAAGAAACAGGTGTGCCTCGCCAGGGATATTCGGTTTACGCCGGAGAACAGGAAAGCGGGGTTGTCACCAGCGGCTGCAAAGCGCCTTTTCTCGATAAATTCCTGGCCTTGGCTTATGTGAAACCCGAGCACAGTTCAAACGGAACAGAGCTTCTGGTTGACATCAGAGGCAAGAAACTTGCCGCAACAGTAGTCAAGACCCCATTCTATAAAAAGCCTCCTATTTCGAGACTTACGGACAGCGCTGAAGGGTCCCGGAGCAGCGAGGCTTGAGAAAGAAAAAGCAGGAGGACTGCATTGAGCACTGAACTGGCGAAATTGACCTATCATCAGGCAAATCTGGCCATCAAAGAAAAACGACCGCTGATCATTCCGTTCGGCACACAGGAAGCTCATGGCCCTCACCTGCCGATGGCCACTGACAGCTATTGCGCAGAATGCTTAGCCCTGGAAATTGCGCCGCTCATCAGCGGGCTGGTGGCACCTGCTCTGCACTACGGAATCACCAATTCACTGTTCCAGTACGGCACAGCCTCCAACTTTTCAAAGCCCGTCTACCACGCCTTTGTGCAGGAACTGATCTCCACTTATCTGCACCAGGGATTCAATAAAATCGTTCTGATGAACGGCCACGGAGGCAACACAGAATCACTGGTTGAGTGTGCCCGTGTCCTGTCGGTAAAGTTTCAGGCCCTGATAATTGTTGTGGACTGGTGGGAAGTGACCCGTCCGTTTCTGGAAAAGTATTATCAGGGTGAAGGTTCTCATGCCGGAGCTGAGGAAACCGCCGCTATTCTGCATTTCCTCCCTGATCTCGTCCATCACTCAGAACAGATCGAACACGAGGGAACTTACAGACAACCCGGTTATGTGCCTTACCCAATGGACGGTACCATTATTTACGGCAATGACAACACACCGTCAGTTCCTGACCTCAACGAGAAAAAGGCCCGCGAGTTCATGGAAGACACCATCAAGGTCATCAGCGAAAAAATCCGTAAAACCATCTTTTTTTACACTCAGAGGGGGATCAAGTGATCAGCCGCTCCCGCGCTCTTGAATTGCTTTCGCAGCATCTGAAAAACGACAATCTGCGCAAGCATTGTCTGGCCTCTGCCGCAGTAATGAAAAAGCTGGCCTCCCGTTTAAGCCAGCCGGTGGATGAGTGGGAAGTGACCGGACTTTTGCACGATCTGGACTTTGACCTGACCCGGGAAACACCAGAGAAACACGCCCTGGTCGCTGAAGAGCTGCTCAAAGGCGAAGATTTTCCAGCCCAGTACATGCTGGCTGTAAAAGCCCACAATGAGTGCACCGGATTTGTTCGCGACAATGTGCTTTCCCATGCCTTAGCAGCTTCTGAAAGCATCACCGGCCTGATCGTGGCCTGCGCTCTGGTCTATCCGGATAAAAAGATCTCTTCGGTCAAAGTCAGTTCCGTAAAAAAGCGGATGAAAGAAAAGGCCTTTGCCCGCAATGTGTCGCGCGAAAACATCATGGAATGCGAAAAATGCGGGGTGCCGTTCGACGAATTCGTGGAACTGGCAATGACAGCCATGGCCGAGATCCAGGATCAATTGATATGATAGCAGGGAACGGTCGCGATTTACAACCTGCGTCCATTATTAACCGTAGCATAATTTACTGGGCAGACCGCCAAACTCGTTGCGGATAAGCGGTAATGCGGTAGTCATTTCCCGTGGTTTTATGTGCCTGCCCATTTTTTGATATCATTTACCAATGATGGTTACCGCCAGTTATCGGTTGTTGTTTTTCATTTTCTTCTTTGCGTATGGAACAATGCTTTCCGCAGCAGACATCACAGCCACTCTGGATTCCTCTGACGGGTCAAGCGCGTTCACAGTCAAAAACCTTGACGAAACATCTATTGGATGGCTTGATTCCACAGGAAACGCCACTATCAGCGGCGGCCTGCTGCTCGGCAACAGCACATCCATATCCAATGGCACTATCCGCTGGACAGGCGCGGATTTTGAAGGCCGGAAAGGCGGAGCCTGGGTATCGTTTACTCAATCCGTGCCCCCTGGTACGATTCTTCCATATGGTGGAACAACAGCACCCAACGGATATCTTTTGTGCAACGGAGCTTCATTTCTTCGTACCGCTTATTCCGACCTTTTTACAGCTATCGGCACCGCATATGGTGCTGTTGACGGCACTCATTTCAATGTGCCTGATTTAAGGGGTAGATTCATTCGCGGAACAGATAATGGAGCAGGCAATGATCCGGATGCAGGTGCCCGTGTGGTGTCTAATGCTGGAGGACATACTGGCGACAATGTAGGCAGCCTGCAGGCTGATGCTCTTGAATCACACCTTCATGCAAAAGGCACACTGGCTGCTGACAACGGAGGAATTCACACGCACGGCAACGGCACACTGGGCACGAGCACGACAGGAGCGCATACGCATGTTGTAAGGGCAGGACGGAATTATGGCAAAACTGGTGATCCTTCTGATTGGAGCGATAACAACAGTAACCCTGAAACAACTTCATCGGCCGGTGATCACTCGCACACAATCACAGGAGCGCTTGCAGACAGCGCAGCCCACGGGCACACGGTCTGCGGAAGCACAGCCAATACAGGCGGAAACGAAACCCGTCCGGCAAACATATATGTCAATTTCATCATCAAATATTGAATGATTCATCAGGTTGCGGGTTGATTTGAAATCGACCCCTGCACTGTTC
>JAQTRI010000427.1 GCA_028711905.1 Candidatus Wallbacteria bacterium
AATAAGTTACAAATGGGTAAGATTTTTGAACGAATCGGAAGGGATCATTTTTCTCCTTTCCGAGACTGATTCAAAGTGCAAACTGTTTTCCTCAATTTCACAGTTAATCAACCCATCCTCTAATGTGACAGTATTGTATAAACATTGAAGGAGAGTGCAATGAGAAATTTTGCTTTAATCGGGGCCGCTGGCTTCATTGCGCCCCGCCACATGAAAGCTATCAGAGAAACAGGCAACAATCTGCTTGCCGCGACAGACCCCCACGATTCGGTGGGTATAATGGATAGTTTTTCTAACAATGTTGAATATTTCAAGGAATATGAGCGCTTTGACAGGTTTGTGGAAAAGCAAAAAAGGAAAAATCCTAATGATCGTATACATTTTGTATCGATCTGTTCGCCAAACTATCTACATGACGCCCATATAAGATTCGCCCTGCGTGTCGGAGCAGATGCAATTTGCGAAAAGCCACTTGTGTTGAATCCATGGAATCTGGATGCACTCCACGAGATTGAAGTGGAAACGAGTAAAAAGATCAATACTATTCTGCAGTTAAGGCTTCACCCATCAATAAAAAAACTACGAGATGAAGTGTCTGATCATACGAACATGAAAAAGAAGATCGTTCTGACATATATCACATCAAGAGGCAATTGGTACAACTATTCCTGGAAAGGAGAACTTGCCAAATCCGGGGGATTGGTGACTAACATAGGTATACATTTTTTTGACATGCTGATCTGGATTTTCGGCAAAGTACTGTCCTATGAGGTTCATCTTTCTAGTGATCGAAGAGCCGCAGGCTTCTTGGAATTAGAAAGAGCAGATGTAAAATGGCTTTTATCAATTGACAGAACTGATATTCCTGGTAATTGCAACGCAAAGTCGACATACAGATCATTGACTATGGATGGAAAGGAAATTGAATTTTCGGAAGGTTTCACTGATCTGCATACTGAGAGCTACAGTAGAATTTTAGATGGCAATGGGTTTGGGATTGAAGATGCTCGGCCATCAGTTGCACTGACTTATTCATTAAGAAACGAAAAAACTATACTAATAACCGGTAATGCCCATCCATTCCTGAAAAAAACTGCGACTCTTTGTGGAAATTCACATACATCATGAATCAACTGATCCAATCCTACAAAACCGGCGAACTTGGCATATTCGATGTTCCGTCCCCCGTGTGTGATAAAAACGGCGTACTGATCCGAACTGCTGCGTCACTAGTCTCAGCCGGGACAGAGAAAATGATCGTGGACATAGCCAAAAAGTCTCTGCTCGGCAAGGCTCAGGCCCGGCCGGATCTGGTGAAACAGGTAATCCAGAAGAGGAAGCAGGAAGGCGTGCGCAACAAACTGGAAAAGGTGTTCAATAAATTGGATACCCCTATTACTCTTGGCTACAGTTGCGCTGGACGAGTTGTGGAAATTGGCGAAGCAATGACAGGAGTTTCGGTAGGTGATCGAGTAGCATGTGGGGGAGCCGGATTCGCCAGCCATGCTGAGGTCAACTACATTCCGAAAAATCTGTTCGTCAAAATCCCGGACTCTGTCGATGACATCGACGCTTCATTTGTCACAGTCGGTTCCATTGCTCTGCAGGGCGTCAGACAGGCTGATCCCAAGATCGGTGAAAACATCGTGGTGATCGGGCTCGGGCTCTTGGGCCAACTCACAGTCCAGTTACTCAAAGCCAATGGCTGTCGGGTACTGGGCACGGATCTTGATCCGGACAAGCTGAAGCTCGCATTATCGCTCGGAGCAGACATGGTTTGCGATACCGGTGAACTTATCGGCGCTTGCCAGCAGTTCACAACCGGATATGGAGCTGATGCGGTGATTATTACTGCTTCCACTTCCAGCAACCAGCCGGTCGTTGACGCCGGCGAAGTGTGCCGTATGAAAGGCCGGGTGATCATGGTCGGGGTCACGGGCATGGAAATCCCGCGCAGTATCTACTACAAAAAAGAGCTGGAATTCAAGCTGTCCATGGCTTACGGGCCTGGAAGATACGATCCTGATTACGAGGAAAAGGGCATCGATTATCCGTACCCCTTTGTTCGGTGGACGGAACAGCGCAATTTCCAGGCTTTTCTTAACCTGGTGGCCGGCTGTCGTGTTACTCCGAAAAAGCTGATTACGCACACCTTCGATTTTTCCGATGCCCTGAAAGCCTATGATCTGCTGGAAGGCAAGGTCAAAGAAAAGTATCTGGCTATAGTGCTGAAGTACCAACAATCTGCATCTGTAACTAAAAGAGAAACCATCAGGATTTCCGATAAAACTATTTCAGCAGACAAAATCAGTGTCGGCCTGATCGGAGCCGGGAACTTCACCAAGAGTGTGATTCTGCCTCAGCTCGTCAAAAACCGTGATTTTGCATTGTGCGGTTTGTGCACCGCCACAGGCATCAGCGCGCACTCAACAGGAAAAAAATATGGATTCAAGCACATCACCACTGATGCGGCGGCTATATTCAATAATCCGGAAATCAACACGGTTTTTATCACTACCAGGCACAACACCCATGCTGCTTTTGTGCTGGAGGCTTTGAAACACCAAAAGCATGTGTTCGTGGAAAAACCTTTGTGCCTGACTGAGGAAGAACTGTTCGAGATCAAAAAATGTTATGCCGAAATGCCGAAAAAAGTCGTGTTGCAGGTTGGCTTTAATCGCCGACACGCGCCTTTGATTTTGAAAATGAAGGAAATCTCGAACAACCAGAAAATGTCCATGGTTTATCGGATCAACGCTGGAGTGATTCCACGCAACACCTGGATCCAGGATCCTGCTGTAGGCGGGGGACGGATCGTCGGAGAGGTCTGTCATTTCATCGACACATGCCTGTTTCTGGTTGGTTCACAAACGGCCTCTGTGTTTGCCTCGTGCGTCAGGCAGGAAGACAAATCCATGCCTGACGAGGACAATGTCAACATCGTGCTGAACTTCGTCAACGGCTGCACAGCCTCGATCAACTATTTCGCTTACGGCAACAGGCAGATGCCCAAAGAATACATCGAGGTGTTCTGCAGTGATAAAGCCATGCAGCTGTGCGACTTCCGTGAGCTTGCGATCTTCAGCGGCAGCAAGACCCTTAAGTATAAAAACTCCGGACAGGACAAAGGGTTTGCCAACGAGTTTACTACACTGGCCAATGCCGTCAAAGGGACAGGAAATGTCGGCACATCAGTGAATGAAGCTTTTCTGGTCACTGAAACCGCGCTGGCTGTGCTTCAGTCTTTGAATACCGGCCTGCCTGTGAAGATTGGTGCATAAATTCTGGCTTTTTTATCATACTATCAGGCACCTGAAACTTTCTCAGGTGATTTTCCAGGTGTATTACATGATACAAAGACTATTGGTTATGCGTTCGGCAATTTCAGACCGCTCTGAAAAACACGGAAATCATCTGATTATGAAGGCAAAAAGGGAGAATTGTGCAACCATATCCGCGAACAGCTGGACATTTGTGAATCAGAGTCATGATTTCAAGTGAAAAAATGAATGG
>JAQTRI010000428.1 GCA_028711905.1 Candidatus Wallbacteria bacterium
TGGTGATTCCGCGATCCAGATTGTTCAGC
The DNA here is from genome assembly GCA_028711905.1 of Candidatus Wallbacteria bacterium. Classification (GTDB taxonomy): domain Bacteria; phylum Muiribacteriota; class JAQTZZ01; order JAQTZZ01; family JAQTZZ01; genus JAQTRI01. The sequence continues at coordinate 30 of JAQTRI010000428.1, forward strand.
AAAAATTCCGGGGGTAACCCTGCGCTCTCCCTGCCGAACACAAGAAAATCCCCTTTGTGAAATCTGACGGATGTGTGTGTAGTGTGCGCCTTAGTGCTGACCAGATGAAAGCGCTCTCTGGGAAAGGCGGACCATAGCTCGTCCAGCGAGGTGATGTGAAACAGCTCGACCTTGGGCCAGTAGTCGAGACCTGCGCGCTTCAGGTGGCGGTCCGAGAGTTCAAAACCCAGCTTTCCCACCATGATCAGGCGCGAATCAGTGGCTGCGCAGAGCCTGGCCACATTACCGGCATTCGGGGGAATCTCTGGCTCGAAAAGCACGACATTCAATTTCCCCTCGCCTGTGAAACCGGAAAGATCAGTACGGAATTCGATCATAAGCCAAGTGTATTACGCTACAAAGATTTTGACAACCGTAACAATGTAACCATCTGTCACGAATTGTAGCTGGACTATTTTTGCCATAGGGATATAATATGGTAAGAACCCATCGGAGGAAAATATGAAAACCCAACATTCCTTTTTAGCTGTCTTGATTCTGTTTGTGACGCTTTCCACAAATGTCGGTGCGTCAGATAATGTTCCCCCCCATCCTGATATGTTACGACAATCCCACCTGTCATCTTCGGTTATTCCTGAGTCACCCACGCCACAGATCCCGGACACCCCTATTCCCCTGCAGCCTCAGGATGTACTTCCCTCGCTGGAAAACCTCGGTTCCCTGATCGACATCTCGGTTTATCTTCTGTATTTCTCAAATAAAACCCCTGATGAGTCAATGTCGGACGCTTGTGGCCAAGCGTATACTGATTTACTCGATGAAAACCAGCGCGCTTCTGAGAAGCTGGCTCACATGATTGCGGAAACTGTTTCTGAAGGTGCCGATACTCCATTTCTGTCCTATGTCCGTTTTTACGAGGCAGCTACAACCAACCGTAAAAGCGGGCTGTGCAACCTGGCGCAGTTTGTCAAAGACGATCTGCAGCAGCAGCCGGGGATCTCCCAGCAGCATTTCACCACAGCCGGTTCCATTGCGACAGAGGCCTCAGCCACTGAAATCTCACTGACCGGTCTTGAGGGTGTAATTCAGGATCTGGTCAATGACCTGGGCAATGCCTCAGTCACTTACCGCCACAAGGCTCAGTATGAGTACAAAGAAACCGGCGACTTGGAGGAGCTGAACCGCAAGCTGGCTGTATTTTACCGCATCTTCGACATTTACGGGCAGCTGAATCAGCTGTTTTTGTCTGACACGCGCGCGACAGCAGCTGAAACATACAAGAAGGCCGAAGACGCACGCAAATCAGGCCAGTATTCCCAGGCCATCACACTATACAAGCAGGTCATAACTATGGATACGGCTTATGCAGCCAAGAACGGCTGCTGGTGCTGGATCGGGTACTGCTATGAAATGCCCGGGGATTACGAAAACGCCCTGACTTCATACCGTAAGAGTATTGATACGGACATCACAGACCCGTACAAGCGTTCGTCATACACATCCTTAGTCGGAATTTTCCTCAACAGATTGCCACGCACTGAAGCAACCTTTTTGCGAGGCATAGACACAGTCACGGAAATAGCAGCAAGTGTATCGGATGAAAAAATCCTGATCCAGAGCAGGTACGACCGAGGAGACTTGTGCGACTATCTGACGAGCGTATCAGGGCTGAGTGTGGACAAGCAGGAGAATTATTACATCAACGCCATCGGATGGTACAGGGAATACCTGACTGTATACAAAGACGGCTATTACCTGCCGGAGCCCGATTATGTGCGCTACAAGATCTGCTTACTTTACGACAGGATCTGGAGCCGGTTGTATTCCCTGGCTGCCGACAGGCGACTGGAATACTGCCGGGCCGCGATCAGCGAGAATCTGAAGTATGAGAAAGAATTTTCCGCCGTCAATCCGGGTTATGCAGCTCAAGCCCTGTATCAGGCAGGCAGTACCGGCAATTCGCTGATCACGACCTATGCCTTCCAATCTCTGCTGACCCTGGAGGAAAAAAAGGCAGCACTGGAACAGGCGCTCGCCGCTTTTGAAAAAGTGCGGGCCAAGTACCCGGACAATGGGCACTATTGCGAGAGTGCCCTGGTGGGCATGGGCACTTCGTGGGAATATTACGGCAGCTACATTTACAATCCCATCTATAACGACACAGGCAAGCGCATTTACGACCGGGCCGCGCTTCTGAAATCAGCAGCGCTTCGCGAACAGTACACGCAGCAGTATCCGTCAGGCCAGGACATGCTGGAAGACCAAGGCCATGTGTGGTGGATGATCGGCGATTCTTATGTTCTTGATCGTGATCTGCAAAAAGCCATTACCTCTTATGAAAAATCCAATTCCTATTTCCGAACTGCTTTTGAAGACCCAACCAACAATGCCTTCAACCGGCAGCGGGCGCAGACCGTTCTTTGCAGCAATATGTGGAAAATGGGGCAGGCGTGCTGGACATTGGCGCAGGACACAGTAAGGCGGCGCGAATATGGGGAGCATGCCATTACTGAGTATGCAAAGATTATTTCATTCCCTAACGCTGATACCCATTACACGATGGTGGCCAGAGTGGAGAGCGCAGGCATCGAAAAAGCCCTCGGGGAATACGACCGTGCCATAGCGCGTTACAGCGCCATACTTCAGGATTACCTCAGCAGCACATATTATCTTGCGTACACTGCCGTGGGATCGAGCTATATCGGGATCGGCGACTGCCTGTATGCCAAAGGAGAATACGAAACAGCCCTGGAAAAATACCGGAGCGTGGAAAACAACACCAGTCTGCAATCGTATCTGCTGGATTCACGATTGGGCCAGGGCCGTACGCTCACAGCTCTGAAGCAATACGGCGAAGCGCACCGCATGTTCGCCTGGGTGGTTGACACTTATCACGAGCAATCGTGGTATTACGATGAATCGATAATCGCCGGCAAACAGGGCGCTGAGCAGGTATTGAGCATCAGAATCGACCCGATGATCGACACTATCGCCCAGGGCGAAAGCAAGACCTTCACAGCTACGATCGTTTACCCTGACGACACGCAAGCCTTGGTACCGGCCGCAGCAGCCACGGACTGGCAGTGGACCTGCACGGGCAATGAGGCTGACGGGCATGTCTTCTCCTTTGAAGGCAATACCGCCACATACAAAGGCGGTACCGGCGACTTCATGGACACGATCATCACGGCAAAGTGCAAGGTCAATGCTGGGGCTTTTGGAGCAAAGAGGCGCGATAAAGCTGTTGATCCGTACATCTGGATTGAGGGCGACAACCAAGTGCCGATATGCTTAGTCAATGAAGACGGCAGGCGCATCAAGTTCGCGCCCATGTATGTGCCGTGGGACGGCACTGACTGCGGTCCGCCGCCGGCTGCCGAAACTCCTGTTCCCATGACCCTGCAGTTCAACACGCATTACACCATCGAAAATCCGGACCAGATCAAGTTGAGCTTCTGGGGACCGGCACATACGCATGAA
>JAQTRI010000429.1 GCA_028711905.1 Candidatus Wallbacteria bacterium
TTGGCGGCGTTGTTCTGATCAGCTCCGCGCAACTTGATTGCAAACCCGTTTCACAGGGTGGCCGGTATCCCGGAACAGGTGGCTGGTATTTTCCGGAACGGGTGGCTGGAATCGTCCGGAATTTCCAGAGGGCCGAAGAAAATGAGATTCAAGTCATTCATACGCATGTTCCCCTCTTGCGAAAAGTCGGATTTAACAAATTTGAACAAATCATCCAAATTTAGTCCGAAATAAGGAATGAGGATCTCTTTTTCAAAATTTTTCAGATCTTCCTGATGTACACATGTGCAAGTAGAATTGTAGTTCGGTGCCCATCCTTTTTTTAACCCTTTGTACTTATCAATTTTTAATGACTGTTTGATAATCCTGAACTTTCTCTGGCGCCACCCTTTGCCAAAACTACTGGCTTTGTGATCACTGTCGACTATTCCAAAAGCTCTAATGCCAGCATCATTCCCGAAACAAAGATAAACGAAATCGCCAACCTGCATTTTTTCTGTAAAATTAGCACCACCGCCTTTACGAGTTTCTCCATGCACCACTAATAATTGTTCCTTAAGAAAATACTCGCGTGATTCCATGTTAAAATCATTTTCCCCGAGCGATACTTTCCATATTCGCATTACATCATGGCCTTTTTCGGATTTCATCATCCCCCCAAAATTAACTACAACCAATCAAGAGATTATCGATCTCTCTTGGATTCAGGCATTTTCGATGTTTTTTTCCTAAAACTTCATTTAAGAGGATGCATTTGATAAGGAAATCTGTATATTCTTTATCATAATGATTCAATTTCTCCATGTTAAACAACTTAGTGTTGCTATTTGCAAATCGCCTCATCCCTTTTTTTGCACGCGAATCATAGATGTAAAACAAATCCGGCTTATGGAAGTGCAGGTACTTGGATGCCAGTGATCTTTTCTCCAAGCCTGAGATTCTTTTAAAGAGCTCCATTACATACTTGTGGACTTCTAAAATTACAGCCAAGTTGCTTTGATCCGGATGCTTGAATCCTGAAAGCCGCTGAATCTCCTTGTCTATTGAGGACTTACGGATTATAGGAGCAACATTTTTGATGTAAAAATCATCGCCTTTGACTGATTGTTTTTTCCTCCGCTCGATCGCAGCAGAATAAATCCTGCCAATCATCATGATTTTGGTTATGATGATGGAATCGTCAGTATGTTCCGGATGTTCACGGCAAAGATTGTAAAGGATTTGATTACTGAGATCCCAGACAGTTGGCTTTTGGGCATGGACGATCTGCTTTTTGTTCATATCTCCTGCTCCAGCAGCTGCCCGTTTTCCTTCAGCCAGGCCCGGGCTTTTTCCATCAGCGGATTGTGCGTCCGGACAATGTTCCAGAAAGCCGGTGTGTGGTTGCTCTCCAGCAGATGCGCCAGTTCATGCACAATCACATAGTCGATGACGAACATCGGGGCTTTGATCAAGCGCCAGTTGAAATGGAGATTGCGTTTGGGTGTGCAGGAGCCCCAGCGATAGCGCAGATCAGTGATTTTGATGGCGTTAAAAGTCACACCCAGTTCCTTGGCGCAGCGCTTCACTTTGGTTATGATCTTACTCTTGGCCTGTATCAGAAACCACTGAAGTATGGCTTTCCGGCGATTGTCGGCCGGATCAAAAGGCACGAGGAACTGTCTGTTGAATTGCACAGCATTCAAGCCTGGCTTGATCTCTATGCGGTAGTTGCGGCCGAGGTACAAAAGCGATTCGCCGCTGACCAGCTCTTTACCCGGCGGATGTGGCAATGGCCGGTACTTGGGGGTATGAAACAATTTTTCATAAATCCATTGCCTCCTGGAATCAACAACTTGCCGGATTCTTTCTTCACTGACCGAAGACGGTGCATGCACCACAATCGACCGATCGCGCTCGATCGTGATCGTCAGCTTACTGCGTTTGCTGGAACGAAGAACCGTGTATTGAAGATCCATGTTACTCCGCGTACAAAATGGTGTCATTGTTCTTTTCAGCGATTTCCATCACCCTGGCGAGGATCTGCCTCCAGTTGGTTCTCATTCCCGGCAGTTTGTTGAATTCTGGAGATAGAAGAATCTGCTGCAGTTCCTGCTTCAGTTTGTTCCTGGCTGGAAGAACCTCCCAAAAATTGACCAGCTTCAGTTCGCACTCAATCACACCGTAAAGCCTTTGCGTAAGGTCGACCAGAATGCCGATCCGGTCTTCTTCGCTGATGTCAGTAAATGGCTGCATTGGTTCCGCTGCCGCCCGCACTTCTTCAACAGAATTCCCGAAGATTTCCCGGTTCAGCAAGCGGAAAAACGGCATCTGCTTCTTGCGATGCAGCCCGTATGTCGGCTCCTGGCCGGCCCTTTTGATCCGTTCTCGGAGTTTCTCAAGTTCTTGATAGATCATGGCCCAGTTGTCTTGGAAATCCAGAAGGATTTTTTCCAGGGCCTCGGCCAGGGATGCCTGTAGTTCCGGATCATCGCTCAGATCGACATCCAGATGGTGCCTGATGGCGTGCTCGATTTCTGCTGCCTTAGTTTTGCTCCTTGTGCGCCTGCCCACTTGCTGGTCGAACTCCCTTGTCATAATGGAAATGGGTTTGATTGCCACATCAATGCCGCGGGATTCCAGGTACACATCAGTAATGCCTCTCAGTTTGGCTGGGATGCCGATCATGCTCAGGCGGCTGTCCATAAAGTGCCTCTCAGCCATCACATTGATCTGGGATAGGGCCTTGTAGTCAGCAAGATAATCCAATGCCGCCTTGGATGGATACACCAGGTTCAGGCATTTGGTGAGTTTCTTGAAAGCCATCATGTATTCGAAGCGCAGGTTCTCGTCGTAGAAGACATCGAAAAAAGCGTCAAAATCGTTCCAGTCGTTCAACCCGTGACTTTTCAACTGCTTCTTGATTTCGGCATGGGCCTTGTTCAGGTTTTCGAGTTCTTTTTCCGGGAAGCTGAGATTATCGATGATCTCTTTTTTTTCCAATTCATCGTAGTTTTCGAGGGCTTTGTTCAAATGATGGCCGATTCCGACATAATCCACTACGAATCCCTTGTCCTTGCCCTCGCCGGCCACCCGGTTGACCCGGGCAATGGCCTGGAGCAGATTGTGCTCGGTTATAACTTTGTCCAGGTACATGACCTGCTCGATCGGTGCATCGAAACCTGTGATCAGCATTTCATTGACGATCAGAATGCCGATGTCGCCTCTGACATCCTTTTCTACCCTGTCAAAGGGCATTTTAAAGCTATCGATGCTTTGCTTGTGTCTTGATTTTTCGGAAAATTCATTCAGATGCGGCAAGTCGTTGTGGTCGCCTGAGATGACAACATCGGTCTTCAGCTGTTTCAATCGCTCCAGATTGATTCTTTCCGGATTGGAGGATTCAAGTCTTTTAATCTCTTCTGTCAGGGCCTTGTCTATGTGCTTTTTGTAGCGCACTGCAGCCTCGCGCGAGGTGGCTACGACCTGTGCCTTGTATCCGTTGGGGAAAACATGCGTTAGGTA
>JAQTRI010000430.1 GCA_028711905.1 Candidatus Wallbacteria bacterium
AGCTGCGCCATTCTGCACAGTGTTTTTTTTACCGTATCTGCCTGCCTGCGTTTTTCTGCGCAATATTGACAGGCTGTGGCGGCAACGGAAATAACATTGAACCACCCGTATTATCCCCGGAAGATACTATTTTCGAGCAATGCGATAATGCCGCTACTCTCATCAATGAGCACAATTTCATCCAGGGCTGCCTGCTGCTTAAAAATCTTCATGCTGAGTACCCGAATTCCGTCACAGTGCTTTCAACCATTGTCCGCCTCCTCCCATCCCGGGGCCAAACCGTTGAAGGGCTTAATGTACTGAACTGCGCTCTGCGCCTTGCCGATCTGACTGAAGACACCCTGGAGATTTCTCTGGCGAATGCACTGTGGCTCAACCTCATCTCAGATGAATCAACCGGCGAAGTCAGCTTGTCTGTCACCCGTATTCTTTCCTCTCGCGGAAATTTGATCTTCGACCTGGCCGCTTCTGCGCTATTCGATAAAAAACCTGAGATAAGGACAAAGGCTTTCCTTATTCTCGAACAAGCCGGCAGAATCAGCGAACAGGACAGAATCAGGCAATATTTTATGAATTTTATCGATCTGTTCGCCTGTGTCACTAAAGAACCGTTCATTGAAGCGAACTCATTTTTCAATGCCTTTCCCGCAGGGCCAAAATGGGAGCAGATTCTCGCCGGTTTAAATCTACCGCAGCCCCATCAATTAAACTCCCTGGAAACAGTGGGAATTCTGGAAGAGGATATCTGCCGGACACTTGGCAGGCTTTTTTTCGGCCTGGTAGAGCCTCTGGCTGCTGACTGGGTGAATCAGGATGCAGTTCTGAAAAAAAGACTCAATGGATTTCTGATTTTCCTCTATGCGGGAAAAGCCGGAACTCTGAGCATGGATTTTTTTGTGCATAACCTGACGCAGTTCAACGCTGAGTGCATCGGGTGCAACATCAGGTACTTTCTTCGGTTATACCGCCTTTCCTTAGATGCCGTCTGTCCAGGAGGGCGGGCTGACCAGCGATGGTATTCCGTACTGCTGGAAGGACGATTTCTGCTGCTGGATCTTATTGCACAGAATGAACATTTCGCGCCAGATGAATTCAGGGACTGTGTGCAACTGACAGACGCACTCCTAGCCGGAGCAAACTGAGTCTATTGCTCGTACACTACCGATACTTTTGCATTTCCTTTGGCACATACCATTTCTCCAGTTCCCTGAAAACACCGTCAGAGGCAACGGAAATGTTGCGAATCCGGCGACTGACAGCCAGGATTGTCTCATCCACATAAAGAACTGTCGCCGGCTGTTCATCATTGAACAGCATGTGAAAATCGCTGAGTATGCTGTTCCGCTCTTTCTCGTTTACTGTCTGCCTGGCCCGATCCAGAAGATCATCCATGCGCGGGTCAGAGAAAGAACTGAGGTTCATGCCCATCCGGCCTTTTGAAAGGTCCGTAATCTGGGAAGAATGGAGATACAGGTATGGGTCATCTTCCATGATCATTCCTGTCAACAGAGCGTCAAAATCCTTCATGTAGATCCGCCTCATGAAAGCCCCGAGCTCTAAGAACTCAAGCTGCATATCAATACCTACTTCTGCCAGATACGCCTTGACCTGCTCAGCTGCCAGAAGCCGTTTGTCGTTTCCGTGCACCACTATCGCCTGAAACCTGAGCTTCTCCCCATCGCGTTCCAGAATGCCGTCCCCATCGGTATCGGCCCACCCGGCATCTTTAAGCAGCAGCCTCGAGTATTCAGAATGAAACGGGAGAGGCCTGATCTCATTATCATACTTCCGGTACAAAGGAGAAAACGGCCTGGCAGGCACATAACCGTAACCGCCAAATGTGTCACGGACAATGGATTCACGGTCAATAGCCGATGCAACAGCTAAGCGCACACGCCTGTCTTTGAACACTGGTTTCTGCATGTTGTATCCTAATACGGTCATGTAGGAAGTATACCTGATGATATCGTACAACTTGAGAAACTGCTCAGGATCAGCCTGTTTCACATATTGATCCGCGTTAAGAAACATCATATCCAGTTCGCTGTTGCGCAAAGCCTGAAACGCAACTGTGAAATCCGGAATATATTTGAAAAGAAATCGAGAGATAAAAGGCCTGCCTTTGAAAAAATCGGGATTAGCTTCCAGCAGTATCTGTTCGTGAGGTTTCCAGTCGATAAACCGGAAAGGGCCTGTGCCGACCGGGTGATCGCTGAAACTGAAATCCCTGTTGTCATAAAGATGTTCAGGTACTATGCACACATCCCATATCTTGAGTCTGTCGGCAAAGCGGAAGCGGTACTTTACCCTTATGCTGGACCGGTCAAGAACCTCGATCGTTTCAACAGGCACGAAATTATAAAGTTTTTTGGACATTGTGGCCGGGTCCATGATCTTCTGGTATGTAAACCTGACATCCGAGGCAGTGAAATCAGTGCCATCATGCCACTTGACGCCTTGGCGCAGATGAAAAATAACCTCCAGGTCATCCTTGGATATATCCCAGCTTTCAGCCAAGTCGCCGATCACCTTGTGATTGCTGTCGAACCCGATCAGCCCGTTGAAAATGAACCTGTAGATAATCTCAGAATAAATATCATTGCTGGTGAGCGGATTCAAGTCCACTGCGTCAGCGTCCATGTGGTAACATATCGTGTCCCCATAGGTAATATGCATTTCCTGTTCCTGCAATCTGTTTTGCGTGGTTTTTTCAGTTGCCGTCCTGACAGGTTTCTCCTGCCCGCAACCGGAAAGTAACAATAAAACAGATATCATTGTCAGACAGCTTTTTTTAAATTCTCTTACTAAACATTCCATGAAACACCCCCCTGCGTTAAGTAATGGAAAGAACAGGGCATAATAAAACCTTTCTCCCCATCTTATCGCAAAAATTGCATAAATTAAATCTTCTGGTGCGCGGTACCCCACAATTAATGAAAGACCTTGATTTTTCTGATTCGTGCGTTATAATTAATTAAGTATAATATAGGTAGGGAGTGCTTTATGAAGCAAACAATACTGACAGTGTGCATCTTGGCCTTAGCGCTGCAAGCCGCGCCATTTGTTCCTGCAGTACAGTACGGCGAAGCATTGAAAGTTCTCAAAAACGGAGACATTCAGAAAGCCTTCGATATTTTCCAGGCTACACTCGCTGCCGACAAAACCATTTTATTATCCAAAAATTACAGCGTTTCCAATCTTTATCTGCAAAATCTGGAAAAAGAGACTTCTCTTCTCAATATCGCCAAAGCTTATTTTATCTGTGGTGATCTTGAGCGTTCCAGACAGTTTCTTGGTCAGGTAGTCAATCTTTATCCAGCCAGTTCCAAAGACAACTGGGAAGCCACTGCCCTGCTTAAACAGCTTACCACTGTGGAAAAAGACCTTTCTTCGGTAAAATTTGAGCGCCGCGAAAATCCCGCACCTCCCAAGTTCAATACCTCGCAGCAGACAATTCAGTACAACAGGGAAATCGAAGTGCGCAGCGGCAGGCCTA
>JAQTRI010000431.1 GCA_028711905.1 Candidatus Wallbacteria bacterium
GGATTTCATAGCTGCAGAAACGGAAAAAGCCGGAGTGCGGGCCTGCCTGTGTTACGAAGTCTCGGATCGCGACGGGCAGGACATCGCTAATGCCGGAATCCGTGAAAATACCCGTTTTATCAATCAAAATACGAACAGCCGCACCTTAGCCGGACTGTTCGGCCTGCACGCTCCATTCACTCTTTCCGATGAAACACTGGCTTGCGCGAAAAAAGCCGCTGGTTCTGCCGGATTTCATGTCCATGTCGCGGAGGGAATCGAAGATGTCGACTCCTGCCTCGGCCGATTTGGCTTGAGACCCCTTGAGCGCCTGCAAAAGGCCGGCATTCTCACAGAAAAATCCATTTTCGCCCATTGCGTGCATCTTTCCCAGGATGAGATCGAATCCTTAGCCTCATCAGGATGCACTATGGCACATAACCCGGAGTCCAATCTCAATAACGCGGTTGGTCTGGCACCGATCCTGGATTATCTTGCGTCCGGCGTACGCATGGGGCTCGGCACTGACGGCTTTTGCCAGGGATTGTGGTACAGCCTGCGCAACGCTTTCCTTCTTCCCAAACACTTCAAGCGTGATCCCCGGGTTTCATGGGCTGAACCTTTGAATCTTCTGGAAGAGAATTCCCGCAAAGCTTCAAGCGTTTTTGGCCTGCCTGTGGGAAAAATCTGCCGGGGAAGTGCCGCAGATCTGATCGCGCTACCCTATATCCCTCCAACCGAGTTCAACAACAGTAATATCCTTGGTCACCTGATATTTGGCATCATGGGTGAGCCTGTCACTGATGTCATGTGCCAGGGAAGCCTTCTGATGCAGGACCGGCGGCTACTCACACTCGATGAACGACAGATCTGCAGGCAGTCAAGGGATCTCTGCCCGCAAATCTGGGAAAGATTCCGCTCAAAGCCATGATCAGACTTTTTCATGTCAGCAAGATTTACAACAAAAGGGTCAAGGCCTTAGACAATATCAGCCTGCATATAAAAAAAGGCGAATTCGTCTTTTTAGTCGGACCGGCAGGGGCAGGCAAAACCACCATGCTGAAACTCCTTTACCGCGATATTTCGCCGACAGAAGGCCAGATTCTGATTGATGGCCGCAACATCGAATCCTTGAAGAACAACCGGATTCCTCAGCTGCGCCGCAGCATGGGTCTGATTTTCCAGGACTTCAAGCTGCTGGATCACAAAACCGTTTTCGAGAATGTCGCGCTCAGTCTCCAGATTCTCGGTCTTCCCGACAGTGTCGTTTCCAGGCAGACCGAAAAGGCCGTCAATCAGGTCGGGCTTGCCAATAAGCGAGACCATTTTCCTGATCAGCTGTCAGGCGGCGAAAAGCAGAAGGCCTGTTTCGCAAGGGCCATTGTCAATGACCCTCCACTCATCATTACTGACGAACCAACAGGCAATCTCGACCCTGAGGCCTCCTGGGACATCATGAAACTGCTCCTGGAGTACAACATGCGCGGGTCTACGGTCATCGTGGCAACGCACGCCAGTCACTTAGTCGACCGCATCAGGAAAAGGGTCGTTGCCCTCATCGACGGCAAGGTAGTCAAGGACGAAAGCAAGGGTGTGTACAGCTATGAAGGACTATAACCGTTTTTCCCACGCCCTTAAGGAAACCTGGCGCAACATGCGCTATTTTTCTCTCCTGTCTTTTACCTCTTTGTCCACTGTTACCATCGTTCTTACGATCCTGGGGATTTTTCTGGCCTTTTCCGAGAATCTCAAGCACCTTTCCCGCAGGCTGGATCAGGAGATCACTATTTCAGCCTTTCTTGTCGATGTTCCGGATGAGATCCGCATAGACATCATAACTAAGCTCAAAAGCTGGGATAATGTTGAAAAAGTCACCTTCATTCCCAGTGACCAGGCCATGCAGTCCCTTGAAAAAGAACTGTCCCTCGATATGGGCAAACTGATCAGCGAACTCGGGGAGAACCCGATCCCGGATGTGCTGGAAATCAAGCCCGCTGACCCGTCATCGATTCCTGAACTTGCGTCCAGAATCAAGAAAGAGTTCCCCTGGGTGGTGGACATTTCCTACGGCAAAGAGCTTGTCGGCAAGGTCGTGAACCTCTCAAGGGCCTTCCGCCTGTTCGCCGCAATACTGGTGGTCCTTCTGGGCAGTGCTTCGCTTTTCATTATCGCCAATACCATCCGGATCACACTCTATGCCCGTAAGGAAGAAATCGAAGTTATGTCCCTGATCGGGGCTTCCAGGTCATTTATCGGCGCGCCATACATCCTGGAAGGGATTTTTCAGGGTCTGGCCGGGGCTGTAATCTCACTCTCAGTCTGTCTTTCCGGATATCATCTGCTCGCAAAGCATGTCAATGAGTTCCTCCCCTTTCTCCCCATCCTGCCGGCTGAAGCAGTGTTTCCTTCCATCTGCCTGAAAGTGACAGGACTGGGTACTCTGATCGGATTATTCGGCAGCTGGTTCACACTGCTGAAGCACTTCGAAAAATGAAGCTGTGCTTAACCTTTCTGCTTTTTTTATTCCTCCTCCCGGCCTTGGCGACAGAAGAAATATCTACTGAAGCGACTGCGATCATCAACCAGATCATCCGCATCCGCCAGCAGGAAAGCGAGATCATCGGGTCATTAGAGAAAATCGAGCGCGATTTGAAAGTCTTTGAAGATAAAATCACTGCCACACGCACCACAATAGCCAGCCTGGAAGTTGAGATCGACAGGCTTGAAGAATCCATCGCCCTCCACCGCGGCCAGATGGATACGCATAAGCAGAGTTACTTCAAATCACTGAAATCTTATTATGCCACCAGGAATTCCTCCTATCTCGCCTTTCTGCTTTCCACAAGAAACACCGAGGAATTTTTGCGGCGCACCAAACTTTTGCAGTTCATCGCCCTCAGGAAAAGTTCTATCCTGAATGACCTGACCAGCAGGCTCGATACCATCAGACAAAGTCATATCCTGCTCCGCGACCGCAGAGAGGAAATTTCTTACCACCGCGAAAAGCTGATTTTCGACCAGAAACAGCTGGCCAGAGTCAAGGATGAAAAGGAAGAAATACTGGGCCATATCCGCACCAAGCAGGAGGAACTTCAGAAAAAGTACGAGGAGTTCCAAAAAGGATCCACCCGCATCAGCCAGGTGCTTGAAGAGATCAAGAGCGATTCTCACGAATCAAGCGATGAAATCATTGTTGCCGGAATTCGCGACCCTGTCGCCGCAGGGGTACCGGAAAAACCTGCTGTCCCAAAAATCAATAATCCGATTGTCTCCCCTGATGGAAAGTCCAAACTGAACCTTCTCTGGCCTGTCGGAGACATAAATTCAGTGGTTGCCTTTTTCGGCAAACAGAAGAATCAATTCCAGACTTCTTACTTCAGCACAGGCATCAATATCGCCTGCGAAGCCGGCTGCTCTATCAAAGCCTCGTCAGCAGGAAAGGTTATGTATAAAGGCTTTGTCGAAGGATTCGGCAATGTTCTGATTCTCGACCATGGCAACGGATACACCACGC
>JAQTRI010000042.1 GCA_028711905.1 Candidatus Wallbacteria bacterium
GAGAAGCAACGCCAGCTGCGTTTGATTAATCTTTTTCTCTCTCATCAGTTCCGCGAGCCTGATGCGGAAGTGCCGGGTGACGGCAGAACCGACCGGTGACCTGGAGCCGATAAAGTGCTTGAGATTCGTGTCTTTCTTCATTTACAGCAACTGTTACACATAAAAATAGAGTGTTTTCATTGACGCACCCGATTAAAACGAGTAAAATGAAATAATAATAAAGGAGGCGCGCTCAGGCTTTATATTCCGCTCTCTTTTTGTTCAGCTAAAGTCAGACACTAAACCCCGTTCCGGGGAAAACAAAAATAAACACAAGAACAGGGCTATACCTCCTGTGCGGGGATTATCGGTCAACCACTGATAATCATAGCCCTGTTTCTTGAAAAATTCAAATCATTACTGGAGGTTTCTGGCTATGAATTCGCGCAAACCGGTGCTGCTGGGTCTTTTGGTGCTTGTGTGTGGGGTGATGGTGCTGCTGAGTGCGTGCGTGGGGGGAGGTGGGAGTTACGGCGGAGGATTCTTGATTCCGACCGGCACTGGCAGTGTGGTGATTTCAGCACCTGCTGGTGATGCATTTGCTTCACCTATGAAGGCTGTGATCCTGAAGTCGGATGTCAGTGTGACTCGAATTGAAGGTACATTTACTACAGGTGGGGTAACTGCTGAAGCAGGGTTGTTAAAACTCTCTGGATATTCTGAGGGTGATTACATTGTCGCTGCCAAAGACAAATTCAAGGTTAAAGTTAAGTTCATCAAAGACAAAACCATTATCGTCAATATCGACACTGTAGAAATTGCTTCGAAGAAAACCACTGTCAGCGTATACGAGCCCAAAACAGGGACCAGTGATTATATAACCTGCACTTATTTGTGTGAAGCCGTCAACTTTGACAGCACATCAGAGATTACCGTCAACTTGAAGGACACACTGGGAACACCTATAACTTTGTTGCAAAATGTTATTACTGCTGAAGTGGTGGAAACCGCGCTTCCGGCGGCGGTCAAGTCTGTTGTTGCTGTGGTTTATCCCAAGCCAGCTAATGTTTCATCCTTCGGTACGACTGAAGTGGAACTGAACCAGCCCAAGGTCTGCCTTTCCTGGGTTAACCCGTTGGCCAATTTCGAACAAGTGCTGATTCTGCGCAAGGAAAACACTGCACCTGCGAGCGTGACGGACGGGATTGCAGTTTACGATGGCAGCGCTGCATCGTTTGACGATCTTCCCGCAACCGGAGTGTCCAACAGCAAGACCTATGTTTATCGCGCCTGGGCGTATAACACGACCGGGGGCGGAACCAACTATGCTTCGTCCGAAGTGACGCTGGCTGTGACTGTGGGGGCTGATAATCAGGCCCCGGCTGTCCCTGCCAGTTTTCTTGCATCATTCAATCCTGTCGATTCGTCCATAGACCTTTCCTGGACCAATCCGAGCGCTGTTGATTTCGCCGGAGTGGTGCTGTTGCGCAGCGCATCTCCCGTCAGTGGGGTCTCTGACGGCAATGCCTCCACGCTGTATGCCGGTACTGCCACAAGCTATAAAGATTCCGGTGTTATAGTGAACAACAAGTATTACTATGCTGTTTACGCCAAAGACGAGGTGCCGAACTATTCGGCTGCCGACACTGCTGAACTTACCGCCAGCAAAACATTGAGCAGCATTGCGGTGAACCCGATTGCGATCTTAGTATACACGGCGGACGGAACATATAACCTTACGGCCATTAAGATCATCGCTACCTATGAAGACAATTCCACTGCGGAAGTGACCGGAGGAGCATGGTCGGTCAAAAGTGGGTCCGGCAGCGTCAACGGCAGCACTTTCACCATTCCAGTCGCACCGGGAAGTACTGTGCTTACATGCACATACAATGAAAAAACTGCTGATCTGACCGTAACTGTCAATAAATCCCTGAGTAGCATATCATTAACTCCGTCTGCGATTTCCGTTATTACAGCAGATAACACTTATGATCTTTCACAACTTGCTGTTATCGCCACCTACGATGATGCTTCCACAGCAGAGGTGACTAATGTTACCTGGAGCATCAAGAGCGGTTCCGGTAGCTTAAACGGCAGCACATTTACAATTCCCACCTCATCTGGAAGCACTGTGCTGACCTGCACATACAGCGGGAAGACGGCAGACCTCACCGTTACGATCCAAAACTTCACACCTCTTGCTGCCACCTCTTTCACAGCCCTGCAATGGAAGCATGACACTAACGGGTTTGGCGAGATCGATCTCTACTGCCATACGCCAAATGATGACCTTGTCACAGGTGTAAAGATTCTCAGAAAGACAACTGGTTATCCATCATCGAACAGCGATGGCGACATTGTATTCGAAGGTGCTGTTAGCAAGGACACAGAAAAAATCTGTGAAGATACTGGATTAACCGACGGCACTGCTTATTACTATGCAGTATATGTATATCACGATGAGGGGGGCACCAAGTATTACAGCAATGCACTGACCTCCCAAACCACGCCTGGTGACTTCCCGCTTGTAGAAGGAGTGAATCAGCCCTTGCCGGCTCAGTTTGCAGGCACGATCAAGATCGGTTCAGCGGATGCACCTGTGGGAACTAAAGTGCGGGCCTATGATCCGGACGGCGTCATTTGCGGCACCTTTGCTGTTACAAACGAAGGCACATATACATTCGGTGTTGCCGGGGATGCAGCTGGTGGTACTGACTCAGGTGCGGAATCAGGAGTCACAATAACTTTCTACATCAATGGCTACGCTGCAACTGTGAGCGGAACAGCCACCTGGGAAGCAGGGGCACAGAGCTTCACTACAAATCTCAGTTACTGATCGTAAATTAGATCCCCCGGGGTTTCCTGTAGCAAGGAAGATCCGGGGAAACATTATAACTGCTAAACACTTGCTAAAAGCGATACATATATTATTGGGAGACAAAGTTAAATTAACTTTTAGAGGTGAAGTATGAAAAAGAGAATTGCTGTTTATCTGATGCTGATAATGTTCATTGTTCTTAACGCCACTCAAATATGGCAGGATAATTTTGAGAGCGGATCGGGCAACTGGAGCAATACTTCAACCGGCTGGGGAATATTAACTGGATGCGCATACGGGGACTGCCTGTGGGCGGCCGGCGGATGGAGAACATGGCCAAATACTTTTAACTACGGGAACTCCAAAAATGTATATGCCCAGAGAGATGCGAATCTGAGTGGATACGGCTCGGGAGTAATGGTTTTTAAGTACTTCATGGATACGGAAAGCGGCTATGACTATTTTCAAGTTCAAGGTAAAAAAAGTTCTGATTCCACCTGGACCACTTTAATGTCCAGTACATCCGGCAATTCTTATGGCTGGACAACAAAAACACTCTACTTTTCATCTAGTTTCGACAACAGTCTCATCAACATCCGATTCTACTTTCATTCCGACTCCTCTCAAGATTATGGGACACAAAGCGATGTACAAGGAGTATGCATTGATGATGTGACCATAAGCGCTACAGCTTTGTCAACATACACGGTAACACTGTCAAAAGGTACTGGCTGTGCGAGCGTTTCTCCCAGTTCAAAAACCAACTATCCCAATTATTCGTTTTCAATTTCAGCGAGCGGCAGTAGCGGGTACACTTTCGACCGCTGGACGGTCTCATCAGGAAGCGCTACCATTGCCGATATCTGCAGTCAAAGTACAACCTGTACGATCGGAAGCTCAAACGCTACTGTGAAGGCGAATTACAAACTCAGTGTTCCGACCCCCCCATCATGGGTAACTGCCACTGATGGTCAATGGGAAGGTTCTGTTGATGTTACATGGGAATCGGTGTCAGGAGCCACGGGTTATGAACTGTGGCGCGCTGTTTCATCCACTGGAACTCCTACTAAGGTGTGGGAAGGATCTGGCACGGAAAGATGGGACCCAGCGCCAACTACAAGTACATATTGGTATAAGGTAAAAGCCAAAAATTCTAACGGAACAAGCGATTATAGCTCTGCCAACTCCGGCTATGCCTTGAAGGCGGCCAAACCGATCAATGTTGCGGCTTCTGACGGAGCGTATACGGACAAAGTCAGGATCACCTGGCAGCCCGGTACTACCGGGTACAGTACATCTTGCCTGTTCAAGATTCTTCGTGACGGCACCACGATCAGAGATTTTACAGCGGGGAGTACTAGCACCAATACCTATGACGATACAACTGTTCCGGATGCCAGTACTCACACCTATTGTGTAATCGCTAAATGGCAGGATACATACCTTGAGAGCGATCAGAGTTGCAACTCTGGAAACAAACAATCCCTGATCCCTGTTCCGCCAGCATCCGTTACAGCCAGTGACGGTGCTTGGGAGGGATCGGTTAAGGTCAACTGGACAGCATCAACCTCTACCGGGTCTGCTGCTGCCACGGGTTATGAACTGTGGCGCGCTGTTTCATCCACTGGAACTCCTACTAAGGTGTGGGAAGGATCTGGCACGGAAAGATGGGACCCAGCGCCAACTACAAGTACATATTGGTATAAGGTAAAAGCCAAAAATTCTAACGGAACAAGCGATTATAGCTCTGCCAACTCCGGCTATGCCTTGAAGGCGGCCAAACCGATCAATGTTGCGGCTTCTGACGGAGCGTATACGGACAAAGTCAGGATCACCTGGCAGCCCGGTACTACCGGGTACAGTACATCTTGCCTGTTCAAGATTCTTCGTGACGGCACCACGATCAGAGATTTTACAGCGGGGAGTACTAGCACCAATACCTATGACGATACAACTGTTCCGGATGCCAGTACTCACACCTATTGTGTAATCGCTAAATGGCAGGATACATACCTTGAGAGCGATCAGAGTTGCGACTCAGGATATGCTTCGCCACAGCCAACTTATACGGTCAGCGGCTATGTACGAAGTGCCGAATGGCCGAATGATCCTTTACCCGGAGTTACAGTAAGTATTGATGGAAAAAATACTACAACATCCTCTTCCGGATATTATTCGATTGATAATATACAAGGGGGGACGAAAACTCTAAGCGCTACTCATGACTCTTATTTTGATTCCAACTCCAGCTTCTCTGTCACATCCAGTATCACTAAAAACATTACCATGGCATGTTTAGCTAAAGCCCAAGCAGCAATTGTTTCGATTCCTGATTCGGTTTATGTCGGTGATGCTTTTGATGTAAAGATAAAAATAACGAATATTAACTATGCTATCTCAAATGTAAATTCATACTTGGATGTCAGTTTCAATCCTGATTATGTAACATTTTCAACTCCGACAGTGTCTGGAGATACGGGCTTTCAGATCACAACTTACAACCCCGGACAGTCAATAAACAAGGTTGTATCTTCTCCAAGCAACTATACAACCATCAACGCAGGAGAAGAACTGATCAGCGCATCCAAGTCAGGAACTGCATTTTACAATTTACCATGTACAATGACAATCCCTATGACTGCAAAGCAGGCCGGTACTTTTACAGTTAAGTATCGGGCGACAGTTTGCACTTCAAAAGATCCGGTTGCTGATTCGTCAGGCAGTCCAAGAGATCAGCAGAACTGGAATGTTTACACCAAAGACATCACGATTATTCCAGACACACATTCTCTGATAGTTACTCCGGCTAACATCCCTGGCTCGTCCTTTGTTCCAGTGCCTTCGGACTTGAGAGTGGTGATGAACTCTATCTCCAAGATCTGTGACAGCACCGGAAAAGTGATTTTTGATAATCTGCAGCCTCTTTCATATCAGCTGAAAGTCTATCACAAAATAGATGCTGGGGAAGAGTTATGGTTCGACGGCACTGTTAGCGCAAGCAATGTTTCCAGCGGTTCATTCACCGCAGTGAGAAATCAACCATATTTGAGCGATGTGTATCAGAACACTGCGGATATTATGCAAAACGACAGTGCCTCGGTAACCCTCGGCGGTGCAACCGTTTCAGGCAACTCCTTTGTCGGCAGAATCGTTGTTACCAAACCGGACAATTCAGCCGTAACGCTGGACAGCGGTGCGGTCAACGGACCTAATCCACGATTCAGTATCCCATATACTTTTGACCAGTTCGGAACCTACTCCATAACATTCATGTTACTTTCCGGAAGTAAATCAACTCTCTATGACAGTTGTGGGCCAAGAAGTTACACGGTGAATCCTGTGGGAGAGCACATAACATTTAAAATCATTGATGGTTTAGGTGGAGAAAGCAGTTCTCCTGTTGAAAAACTTGAATTCGATTTACCAATAGGCAATCCAAATATCCATGAAGCTGCAGGAGGATATTATTATTACAATTTCTCAGCTCTTGACTGTACTTTTACTGCTAATAAATCTTACACGATAATGGCTACCTTAAGCAACGAGGAAAAATGCATTTGGAATCTGATTATGGAAGATGCCAATAAAAAGTACATCCAGTACTGCTACATTTCGAGCGATTACATCAATAACGCACAAGAAATAGATGATCATAAACACCAGTTCTTCACCATAAGAAAAAGGATTGATGAGATTACATCCAAGCCGATAATGCTTCTTGTGCACGGAAGGTTGCAGGGTGATGACGGTTCCTGGGACAAGCAAACGATCGATGCATTCGAAGACGCGGGATATTCTGTATGGATCTTTTCCTATCCATACAGGCAATGGATTCATAATAATGGTCAGACCAATTCTGCGGAACTACTGGACAAGGCCCTTAAATTCATTCATAACCAATTTCCAGAAAGAGATATCAATATCCTCACATATTCAGAAGGTGCGCCAGTATGCAGGTGGTGTCTCGAAAATCTAAAAGGAATCGATGGAGCTAACTATAATCTCAAATACATAAGAAGAATGGCTATGTTGGCTGGAGTGAATCATGGGGCTTCATCTTACGTTTCATATGTTTTGGAACGATCTGGATATTGGAATCCGCGTATAAATGAGATTTTCGCTTGGAAGGGTAATTGCGATGACGCTCTTTGCTTGGCAAGCAATACACTTGTTGATCTCAACACTCATCTGCTGAACGATGCAAATTTGAAAAATGAATGTGCGAAAAAATACATTTGCGTTGCGGGCGTGAATAGCGGTGATGTAGGGATAGTATCAACATCAGTTCAGGTATTGAACAACAGCAACTCTTACAGTAATTTTGATCACTCCAATGATTCGGTTGTCCCGTTAGCAAGTGTCTCAATGAATGAATTCGGTGTACCTTTTGGGGTTGTGGACAAAACACATTTCAACATTCAAGATTATGATAGTGTGACAATTTCAAAGTTACTGAATTTTTTTTCAAGTCCGACTGGCGTGCCGGGTACAAACAATTTTGATCAGCTTTCAGATAGCGACTCAACCATGAAAAATACAGCAATAGCAACTGTAAAGATAACAAATACCGATCAGTTATCGACTACACCGAATTATGTTTATTATCTGCATAATGGCAGTCAGCTTTTTTATCTTCTTCCCGGTATGAACGGCAAGTACTGGTTCAGTTCAGCTATTCCTGTAGATATCGAGCCGAATTACATTACTCCAGGATATTATCAAGATCTAAAAGAGCTTGGCGAAAACATAGATTTCGGCGCATATAGTTACACGAATTTCCTCAAAACTTATATTAGCAACATTGTTGCGATGTCTAAATACCCAGATAGTTTTTTTACATTTGCGAGTGGTGCCATGGGCAATGAATGGTGGTCCCTGTATCTTCCGGAAGGTGATTACTGGGTAAGAAAGCACACAATGGGTTCCACTAATATTGCACAGGACGAATACGGAGGGCTTGTTCACATTAAAAAAGGGCAGACCACTTACTTTGAAGTCGGGAACTGGACACCCGCAGTCAATCACCCACCTGTTGTTACGAATGTTCAAACATCAGGGAACAGTGGGGACATCACTGTCAGTTATGATCTGTCAGATGCTGATGGGGATGCCTGTTCCATCCAGTTTGAATACATTTATGATGGAAGTATTCATTTTCGATCCCCCGAACCGGTTGTAGGGAGCCTAAGCAATCTAACCCCCGGCCACCATACATTTACTTGGAAATCAGCAGATTGCTTCAGCGACTACAAACCGGAAGTAAGAGTAAGGATACTTCCCACCGATGGAAATGAGTGGGGTAGTTATGCAGCATCGCCGTTTTTTTCTGTAAACAATGCACAGGCGTTGCTGACATCCCTTCAGATTTCACCTATTGCAGTGGATGCTTATGCAGCTTCAGGAAACTATAGCCTCAGCCTTGTTACCGCCCTTGCCAAATATAGCGATAACAGCTCAAAAGCAGTAGCAGGATCTTGGACCGTTAAAAGCGGCCCTGGAAATGTCAGTGGTGCTCTTTATAGCTTCCCGACTATTTCAAGCGATACTACCGCTGTGCTTACATGTTCTTATCAGGAAGGCGGAATAGCAAGAACAGCCGATCTCACTATTCATATCTTAAAATCGCTGCTCAAGATGTCACTGAATCCCACTACCATAAATATCCAAACATCCAGCACCAGCTATGATCTTTCCAGCATTGTGGTTACTGCTTCATATAATGATTTGTCCACTTCAAAAGTAAGCGGCACCTGGAGCGTTGACAGCGGCTCAGGAAGTGTAAACGGCAATACCTTTACAGTACCATCTACTGCGGGAATCACCAAGCTGAAGTGTAGATATACTGAAGGCGGAGTTACAGCATCTGCGATTCTGACCGTCATCATAGGAATCGAACGCCAGTTAACCGGAATCGGGCTTGAGCCACATCTAATTCAGGTTACCACAGCAGACAGTACATACGAACTGAATCAGATAAGCGTAACCGCAGCTTATTCCGATGGATCGAATGCAGGAGCTGCAGGTGTTTCCTGGTATTTAACAAGCGGAGAAGGAAGTGTAATCGGAAGTGCGTTCAATATCCCAACTTCCGCAGGAGTTTCTGTCATTACTTGCGGCTATGATGAAGGCGGGGTGACGAAAACTTCCGATCTTACGGTGTCCATCATTGATTCCGAAAGTTCTAATCTCGTCATAAGTGGAACGGTAACTCCGGTCATCGAAGGTGCTGCGGTTAAACTTTTTCACGACAGCATTGTCATAGCAGACATGATAATCGATGGCAGCGGCAATTTTTCATTCACTGTTGATTCTTATGGCAGCTATGGGTTGACCGCATATGCGGAGGGTTACTATTCCGAAATGCAGGAAGTCACAGTAAGCTCGACAAGTAATAATTACACATCAGCCCTTCAGTTTGAAAAGGTCTCAGATTCGGACTTGCCGCCTCTCAGCCCGGGACAGCCCCAGCCTTCTTTGTATGGAGGTGCCGCAAAGATTGATCATGATGGTAATGGCGAACTCGATAATGTTGTACAGGGAGATGTAATAACTGTTAAGGACAGTTCAGGCAATTTGCTGAAGACGGACACAGTTACTTTTACTGGCTGTTATTCGATAGCCATTCCTTATGACGATCCCTCTACACCGGCGGACGAAGGCGCAGTTGAAGGAGAAAGCCTGCAGTTCTATATCAATGACAAGCGTATATCGGAAAACTATACATGCCTTCCTCCAGGAGGAGTATATGTCGATAAAGACATCAGCGTTCCAGCTGCTGGAAACACGACCGAAATGTGTATTGATCTGAAGACCGGCTGGAACCTGATATCGATTCCTGTAAGAATGGAAAAGGACGATGTGCTAACCGCTTTCACAAGCATCAACGATCACCTGGAACGGGTGATCGAAGTGTCGGGAGGCGATTACAAGTTTTACACACCGTCCGTTCCCAAGCAGTTCAATTCCTTGCTAAATGTGGCAGTTGGGAAAGCATATTGGCTAAAAGTTGATTCAACATGCCAACTTACTGTTAGCGGTAGTCCATTGAAAACGATTACCTATAATTTACGGGGAGGCTGGAACCTGATTGGCTGCTGGAATTGTAATGAATTGACTTTATCGGATGGCGGAGCGGCCCCAATAGTTGAAAAATGCAGCAGAATCATAGAGGTTTATGGGGGAAACTACCGTTTCTATGATGCAAGTGCTCCATCGTACTTCAATAGTTTGGATGGCTTCATCCCTGGCAGGGCATATTGGGTTAAAGTCGAAAATGCAGTTGATCTTATCTTGAGTAACTGAGGAGGGAAAATGATTAAAATCATTACTTTGTTAGCTCTTATTTTGTTTGTATCCATGTCATCTGCCGGTGATTCTATGCCCCCGGATTTCAACATCCAATTCTATTTGGGACCAGTTTCAATCAACGGAGTGGACGCGCCTGTCGGAACGAAAATAGTGGCGTACGACACAGAGAAATCTATTCTTGGGGAAGCAACGATTACTGAAATGGGAATCTTGAAACCCATGGCGGTTTCCGAACCGGAAGAGGGTCAATCGGTTATCTTTGAGATCAACGGTCAGCTGGCCTTCGTATTCTGCGGTGCTACAGAATGGATTGCGCCGAAAGCGTATGCCATGATTACTATCGGATTAGGAGTGCCTGATACGACTCCGCCAAAATTAACAGTCTATAAGCTCTTGACCCCAACTGAAATTCTTCTGGAGTTCGATTCTACACTGGCGCAAGAAAAAGTATTGGATTTCAACAACTATCTTGTCTGGGAAGGCACAGTGCGTAAAACAATCAGAAAATCCAAGTGCATCAGAAATGATTCTGTTCTGTTGGAGATTGACCCGCCTGTCGGAAATCCGAATATCTGCTTCATTAAAATACGAGGCATCGAAGATTTAAGGGGCAATGAGATGGAACCCTATGAATTCTATTTGTGCCGATGAATCGAAGATTTGGAGCAGGAAAATGCACACTACGATAAAAACATCGTTATTGGGCATGCAGTTTCGCAGTGACCGCGCCGGAATGTTTCGAACGCTGATTACTTTTTCCATATTGCTTGTGTGCATCTCCGGCTGCGCTCCTCCGAAGTCGCTGGAATCACTTGTAGTTGATTCCAAAGTGATCTTCGAGGACCGTCTTGTCGGGAACTGGCTGCTGGAAGCGGACAAGAACTCGGGCAAGATGATCATCTCCAAGTCTGGGGAAAAATCTTATTCCATCGTCACGGAGGAAAAAGACAGCGGCACAACGCCGAAACTGGATGCTTTCCTGATGGCAGTCGATAAGCGCAAGTATCTGGACCTCTCACGCAAGCTAAAATCAGGCACTACGGTTCATACCTTTGTGCGCATCACCTTTGAGGGCCGGGACCGGTTCGGCATCGACTTTCCAGTGATCGGCAAGCTGAGTGAGAAGTTCGGCAAATTAAAAACCACGGTAGTCAGAAACGATGATGGGACCACTGAAGAAGTGCTCGCCGATTCCACTGTGGATCTGTGGAAATGGTATCTGCTGGCCGGTCAGATGGACTGTTATGGGAAAAAGTATTACTTTTGCCGTCAGTGAAGCGGGGATTTGGGAGGAGAAACATTGAAAACAGCGATTGTGAGCATCTTTCTCCTTGTCACCGGCATTTTTTTCTCGGGATGTGCCTATGAATACGATACCCTGACCATCACCTATGACTTCAAGGAAGACCTGAAGGGAACCGTCAGTCTGCTGTTCAAAAATGTCCGTCCTGTTGACGAAAAGGATGAAGCAAAAAGCACGAAACAGGAAAAGGGCCGGAAAATGAGGGTTTTATATGGAGACGAAAAAGAACTGCTGACAGAAGCCTCGCCCAGCATATTCACCGCCCTGTTTGTCGAATGGTATTGCATTAAAGAGCATAAAATCGAATTCTTGAACAAAAAGGAACTTTCTTGTGATGTGCGCATTTCAGGAGAGTGCGGCAATCTCGCCGGAAGCATTTCCGGGATTTTTTGTCATTCAAGCTTTCTGGTGGCCAGACAGGGTCGGCTGCTGAAAGTCGTGCTCCCTCCTCTGTCAAATACTACCTCCAGCATGGTGCACATCGACCACATTACAGTTAATTTCAACGGCACGATCAAACACGCCAATGCCAGGAATTTCAAGTCAGGCTGCAGCCAGGTGGACTGGGACGCCACAGACGAGGAAGGGGTTGATCTCGAACTTGAGGCGGCTGAGAAGAATGAAGGAGCAAAGAAAAAGTAATGTGCACCTGGGCCGGGTGTGCACTATTACCCGGCCCCGGGTTGATACATTTGTTCACGAACGGTCCTACCGTTCTTCGCGGGGCGCATCAGCCCCGTTTTTTTAGTGGGGATTATTACGAGAGGGACATCCAGTCTCAATTTGAGACTCTGAAGTCTCAGATTGAGACCCAGAGCATTGCACCGGCATAAGGATGAAAATCCGAATGTACGATCATTGACACATTTCATCGGATGGTTTGAGATTTGGCACGGGAATTGTTCAGTCACAGGCATGCGATCCGATCAACACGATTATCATCGCCGTTCGATCCGCCTGGCTGATTATGATTATTCCGCGAACGGGATGTATTTCATAACAATCTGCGTATACGGACGGGAGTTATTGTTTGGTGAAATCCACGGCGGTGAAATGCGGTTGAATCGATTTGGCGCTGTGGTGCAGGAATGTCGGATGCAAATCCAGGACCATTTTCCGCATGTCGTCACGGACGAATTTGTCGTCATGCCCACCATGTGCATGGAATCATCGTGATCAACAACAACATTGAAAGAACACCGACATTGGGGCAAATCGTTGCATATGTCAAATATCAATCGACCAAACACATCAATGCGATTCGAAACACACCCGGATTACCCGTATGGCAACGCAATTATTTCGAACGCGTGATCAGGAACGATCGGGAATTTCATGGCATCAGGCAATACATTCGATGCAATCCTCTGAGATGGAGCGTTGATCGTGACAATGTGAACGCTTTGAGATAATCTCAGGAGGTGATACCCGAACCCTGAGCAAGCTCAGGACAAGAGCCTCTATGCAAGATGAGGGGGTGATAGGTGATGGGTAACAGGTGAACGGTAATGGACAGGGAAGAACCGAAAGTCCCTTTTCCTTGCCGTTGGCATTGAAACAGGATATAATTGAATTATAGGCAAATCCTTTGGAGACGCTATGAATGCAGTCAGAAAGATCGCTACTATCGATTCAGATGAACTGACTTTGAAAATTCCAGCTGAGTTCATGAAGATGCAGGTGGAAATCATCATCCTGCCTTTTGAGGAAGAAACCGCGGCAGTTTTGGATAGAGAACAGCGCCTTGAAAAGATCTATCAAAACTACAGTGCCGACCTTCCCAAAGATTACAAATTCAACAGGGATGAAGCTCATGAGCGA
This sequence comes from Candidatus Wallbacteria bacterium, assembly GCA_028711905.1. Classification (GTDB taxonomy): domain Bacteria; phylum Muiribacteriota; class JAQTZZ01; order JAQTZZ01; family JAQTZZ01; genus JAQTRI01. The sequence continues at coordinate 13,233 of JAQTRI010000042.1, forward strand.
TAGAGCTTTCCTTGACACAAACATTCTGATTTACTATGTATCCAGCGACCCGGCAAAGAAAACCCTTGCCAGACAGATTGTTTTGTCCAATCCGGACCTTGTTGTGTCTTCCCAGGTGATTGGTGAGTTCGTTTCTGTTTGCAAAAGAAAAGGAATTTTCCCGGATCAGGATACTTATCGCTTAGCCGGTGAATTCATGAATCTTTTCACCTTCGTGACCATTGAAAAAACCACACTTGAGGCGTCATTCGGCATCTCCCGGAAATACGGGTATTCATTTTACGACAGCCTGATCTTGTCCACAGCACTGGAAAACGCCTGTAGCACTTTATTTACTGAGGATCTTCAGCATGGTCAGCAGATCGAAGGCAGTCTGAAAATCGTCAATCCATTCCACTGACCGTTTTATTGAACTTTGCGTTCAATAATGATCTTTAGACGGCCAAAGAAACGTGACAGGAAGGTTCTTTAAAGCACCCAGACGGTTTCTTCAGACGTGAAAAGCTCAATAGATTCCCGGGTCTCAAGAAAAACTTCAATCGGTATCGATGGCTCGTGCCGGCATTGTTCAATGATTCGGGAATCGACAAGGTCTTCAAGGTATACATAAAGCGTCCGGCGCAACCGCCGGAACAATGATGCTGTAAAAAGGAGCCTTAGCAAGTGCCTCGAAAAGATCATTACTTCTTTTCCTGGTGGTTGGCATAGTGATCCCTGACCTGCCCCAGAGCCTGATAAATTCTATCGATGTTTCTCGGTCCGATGACGAATTCGTCGAAATCGCCGAAGCGGATCTGCGGCACGTGTTGCATTTCGCAGGGATCGGTTGCAAACCGGCCCGCATCCACCATCAATTCGTCAGTTTCCTGATCCGGGCCACGCTCAGTTACAGACTGAAATCCCGCCGCAGCTCATTATTATGTAGAAGCAATGAATTGTCCGATCTCGGCTTTAAACGCAGACCAGGTCAGGGGGAGATCAATCACAAGGGCTTTCATTTCATCCCAGGAAAGCCTGAATGCGTACGAATGCCGGAAAAAATGCCTGAACGCCAGATATTGCGCCAGCTTTGTCCGCATTTTTCCTGA
>JAQTRI010000432.1 GCA_028711905.1 Candidatus Wallbacteria bacterium
TGCACAGCCTGTTCCCATGCTGCTGTCATCGAGGGTTTTCAGCATTATGGTTACAGCCTGTTTGGATACAACATCAGACAGGCTGAAACAGGCTCAAGGCCGGCCGCGGTTTACCCCGGAATGTTTTATTCCCCTCTGGCCACTCTTCCGGTTGACGGCATTGTCATCAGCTGGGACTGGCACGCAGGAATACCCCTGATACTCAAGCAGATCTGCCATATTGTCACTGATGATCTCAAGGTCTGGATCAGGGTTGATCCCGGAGAAGTGCGCAAAGTAGAATCTGAACTCAGGTCTTATACCCTGTCAATCAATCTGCGCAATGTGGAATTCATAGAATTCGACAAAAATGTCAACAGTTTGTGGATGGGGGATTACGGTCCGATCTTCATCCACACTGAAGAAGGCGACCGCGAAATCATCAGCCTGTCCTGCCCTTACGGCTCACCGGGGTTCAATGCAGAGTTCGGTAACCTGCTTGGTTTGAAGGTCCATCAGACCGAGTATGTCGAGTTCGGCGGCAACCTCTCGTTCGATGGCAGGGCATCCGTGGTAATGGCACACACGCCAGTTGATATGGGAATCTATTCGGAAGGGGAGATCAGGGGTTTTCAGAAAGCCCTTTTCAATGTGGACACTGTCATTTTTCAGGACCGGCTGAAATCAGAAATGACCGGTCTGGTGGATGTGATCAGCCGGACGATCGATGAAAAATCCGTATTTGTCGGCAGATACGACATTTCCTCATCCTGTGCTGCGGGCAATGACTTCCTGCTGGACGGGAATGTGCAGAAATTCGCATATTCCAAGTTCAAGCCCTACCGCCTGAGCATGCCTCCGGTTAACGCCGGCGCCACAACTTACGGTTACCCGATGACCCCATCGCATATCGGAGCCATAATCGTTAACGAAAAAATCCTGCTTCCTGTATTCGCTTCATTAACAGATCAGGCGGCTGTCGCCATGTACAGCCAGCGTTATCAGGGTTGTACCATCCATCAGATCGACTGCAGGGCTTTAGCAGGGTACATGGCCACACTCACCTCAATTATCAGGACGGTTTCCCACGATCCATTCGAGCTGTTCCACGAGCCGTTCGATTACGAGATCGACAGCCGCGTGCCCGAGTCTTTGAGCCTCAGAACAGTAGGTGTCAACAAAGTAGACACCACTAAAATATCGCTTTTTTACCGCGTGGGAAATGAAGGTCCGTTCACTGAATCCCTGATGTATATTGACACATACGCGGAAAAGAAAGGCCAGTGGTTCAAATCCCTCATGCAGGGATTCAAGCCCGGTGATGTCATCAATTATTACTTCAGGGCCCATGACTGCAAAGGCATGTATGAGACCCTGCCTGAGGACGCGCCTGACTGCGGGGTGTTCGAACTGAGGTACTCGCCGGAAAAAGATCCGGCGTATTATTAGCTGGATGTCACCTGTGCTTCTTTGAGATCATTTCTGGACAATTCACAAACCCCAGGGTATAATCTGATTATCAAATCAAGGACCATGGAGCAATGAAGAACTTTATTTCCATCCGGTAACGCTCAGCATAAGGTCTTTTTCGCAATCTGAATTATCACAAATTTAAGTGCAACACTACACTAGTGGTCTGTAACACTTAATTCTGTGTTTACTGATCCGGAAAAAAACCTTTCGCAGAAAGGATTCCGCAATCGGCATTTGCACAAAATTAAGTGCAACAGACCACTAGGCTTTATGCCTGAATCGTTAACTTTGACTCGAGTTTGATCTAAAACCACATATGTTTTCAGAAACATTGTTGTATCCATTTGAGGAGGACCGATGAAAAACTTCAGACAGGCACAAATCACAAAAAAAACGCGGAGGTGCCTATGCTGTTGCAAGGACAAAAAATCTCTTTCAGATATGACGATGATTGGCTTTTCAAGGATGCGGATTTTTCTGTTTCCAATCATTCAAAGATTGGAATTGTCGGAAAAAACGGGACCGGTAAAAGCACACTGTTCCGTCTGATTCTTGGAGAAATCAAGCCCGAATCAGGATGCATCGCCAAAAGCGGCCGTCTCCTGATCGGTTATCTTCCCCAGGATCTCGCGCAGGAATACGACCTGACACTGGCTGAATTTCTCGGCAGCCGGGAAACTGAACCGCACCTTCTGAAAAAAGCGGCTGCCTTATTCGGATTTTCACAATCCGATCTGGATAGTCCGATCAGTCGTAAAAGCGGAGGGGAGAAAACCAGATGCGCCCTATGCCGGGTCTACCTGAAAAATCCTGATGTGCTTCTCCTGGATGAACCGACAAATCACCTCGACAGACAGCACATGGAGTGGCTTGAAGGATTTCTCAGTCACACTGGAACCCCATATCTCATTATCAGCCATGATCGCAGGTTTCTCGATCACTGCGCACAGGAAATCTGGGAAATTGATTCCAGGGTGATCAAAGCCCGTTCAGGCAATTACTCTGTATTCATGGAGGAAAAAAGGCGTGAAATCAGCCGGCAGTTTGATCTTTACGAAAGTCAGCAGAAAAAAATCCGCTGCCTGAAATCAGACTTCCTGAAAAAAAAGCAATGGGCAGAAACCTTTCAGAAACAGACACAATGCGGGGGATCAGACACATACAAGGTAATCACCAATGACGCCAGAAGAGCCATGAAACGAGCGATCAACATCAAATCCAGGATTGAGAGAATGCTGGATCGCGAAGAAGCCGTCAAACCGGTTCTCCCAAAGAAACGCGCGATCTGCTTCAACTCCAGGGTTCCGGAAAACTCTATTGTGCTCAAAGCGGAGAACCTCTGCAAATATTACGGCTCGCACACAGTATTCCGCGGTTTCGGGCTGGACCTTGCCAACAGCGAACGCCTGGGCATTGTCGGAAAAAACGGCAGCGGCAAATCAAGCCTGCTCAACATCCTTGCCGGAAGAGATGCTGATTTCAACGGTAGTGTGGTCTGGGTTCCAACGGCTGCACCAGGTTACTACACCCAGGAGCTTGAATTCCTTGATCACAGAAGAACTGTCCTGGAAGAGGTTTCTGGAAGAGACCCGGACAGGGAAGAGCTGAGCCGCACAATTCTCGGATGCCTCAACATCCGCAGAGACAAGGTGTTTCAGCGCACTCGATCTTTGAGCAGGGGGGAAGCCATGAAAGTTATGCTGGCCCGAATCATCTGCTCAGACGCAAATGTGCTGCTTCTGGACGAACCGACCAGCCACCTGGAAATTGCCGCTATAGAGGAACTTGAGCATGCGCTTCTGCAGTTTCCCGGTGCAGTGATTTTCACGACCCATGACCGGTACTTTCTGGAACGCATCGCTGACCGCAGCATGAATCTGGAGGAATACCAATGATGGTTCAGCTTGTAGCCGAATTGTTCTACCGGGACTTGATACTGGGTTACACCAGTGATGCCTGATCTCGCGATTACCCTTGTTTCGTGATAAGATGTTTTTATACCATTCCGGTTGCGACCGGCATAA
>JAQTRI010000043.1:0-7191 GCA_028711905.1 Candidatus Wallbacteria bacterium
TACAAAAGAATTCCGGATCAGCGCCCGACATTTTATTACACCGTTGAAAGGGACTTTCCCGGCCAACGCAATCAGCAGCTCAAGGACCACCGGGGGGTTTCCATTTCCAGCTGCAACAGCACTTTTTATTCATCCCTTCTCAAGCAGGGTTGCGGCATGCTGAGTGACGGAAGAACAGTTAATGTAATCAGGGAAGAGAAATTCGCAGTCCTGCCTAAGGGATGCCTGGGAATCACCAAGAGCGGTTATCATGTCATACCGTTTCACACTCTGGCTATCAATCCCAAGGAGATGCTATACGGGGAAGTGTACTACATTCCCGGAACCCGCGGATTGAAACTTCCAGGCGGAGAAATTCATGACGGTTTCTGGTTTGCCCACGACACCGGTTCCGCCTTCCGCGAATCCAGTAACCGCATCGACATGTATGTGAAAAACGCATCAGGCAGGAAAATGTTCGAACAGCAGAAGCTTGTTTCTCACAAACCGCTTCGTGTCTATCATGTGGATGCCAGGACCAGAGACAAAGTTTACCGGAAGTACAAGAAGTTTCTAATCAATGCCAACAAAAAAAAAGTCTGACTTTTTTTAAAAAAAGGGGCGGCCGGATGACCGCCCCTTTTCATTCGGAACTCACTCGGCCTTGCATGTCCCCTGTTCCGGAAGACCATAAAGCTTTTTCAATTCTTCCCTGAGTGCTTTTCGCTCATCCTGGTTCAGTTTGCCATCATTGTCCTTGTCGTGTTTCCGCACCAGTTCTTCCCTGTCCTTGCGAACCGCATCAAGTTCTTCAGGATCCATTTCTCCGTTGTGGTTGAGATCGTACTTAGCCAGCACGGCAGCTTTCATTTTGCCTTCTCCAATATGTCCTCCCACGGGGCCGAGTGCCCTGCGGACTCTGTCCAGCTTTGCCAGACCTTCTCCGATTTTGTTCCGGCAGGCTTCGAACTCTTCCCTGCTGATCATGCCATCCCCATTGGTGTCCAGTTTTTCGAAGCTGAATATCTTTTCCATGTTACCCCTGCCATTTCCATCCTTACCGTGTCCTTCTCTGCCTGGAGATCCGGCATTAAACACGCCTTCACCGGCAATAGCAATCAGGGAAAAAGACATTACAGCCGCTACAGTTACCTGCTTCCATTTTCTGTTCATCGTACACCTCCAATAGCGATTTCACAGTTAAATAACAATCGCCATGCCAAAGCGTAAAACCCTTTGTTCCATAGTGTTTTCAGCTTCACAGTTCGAGAATGTCCGTCAGAAAACTGACAGTTTATGAGATTTTTTGACAAGAACAAAAAGAATGAAGGATTGGCGCTATTGCTCTTCCAGCTGCGCCAGAGCGTCCCGTTCGGTGTCTGCGGTAGGAAGAATGGAATCCAGGTTAGTCAACTGCAGAACCTTCCGTATCTTTCCTGAGAGATCTGAAAGAATAATCCGCCCCTTGACCAGATTGACTTTCTGAAAAAGATTGACTACTGCCCCGAGAGAACCACTGTCAATCCATTCCACTCCGCTCATGTTGAGCACAACCTTTTTCAGTTCATCAGCAGTAAGGGATTTGACAAAGGCCAGAAACTCCCCGCCTGTCTGAAAATCGAATTCACCACTGATGCGGATCAAGGTAACCTGACCGGATTTTTCTTTATCGATCCTTAGTGAGTCCATGAATTCTCCTGTGTCCTTATAATGATATAACACAGATCAGCCTGCAGGAAAACTGCGTCCGGTCAGCGGTCCTGTGTTGAAAAATGACAAGGTTAGGGATAAGATTGGGTCAATTCTGTGGCATAGGGGTTTCAGGCCACCCGGCCGTAATATGAAAGTAGGCATTGTCTACAATCTTGTCGAGCATCCAGAACGCGGCCTCGAAAAAGACATTCTGGCAGACAACGATGTGATCCGGATGGCTGCTGATGTGAAGTCGGCCCTGCGTGACAGGCACTGTGTTTTTACCATAAAAATTGACCATGAAACACTTTTTGGCATGTCTAAAAAAAGCTTTGACATTGTGTTTAATCTATGTGAAGGCCTTGACGGCAATGTCGCTGGAGAAGCCCTGTTCGCTGCTGTGCTGGAAACCAAAGGAATCCCTTTTACCGGCGGCAATTCGCTCACTCTCGGCCTATGCTGCGACAAGTCGAAGACCAAGGACATCCTGGCTGAAAACGACATCCCGACACCTAAACATCAGGTATTCACTGCTGATGACAAAAAAATATCCCTGGAAAAATATCTGCGCTATCCCCTGATCGTAAAGCCTGTTCACGAAGACGCCAGCATTGGAATATCAGACAGTTCAGTGGTAAGAAACAGAACCGAACTTGAGCACCAGGTGAAGTTCATCATCGAGAGTTACCGTCAACCCGCTTTGGTGGAAGAATTTATCGATGGCAGAGAACTGAATGTTTCAGTAATCGGCAATGGCGATTCAGCTCAGGCACTGCCTGTCGCGGAAATCGATTTCCAGCTTTCAGCGGACCGACCGAAGATCCTCACCTATGAAGCCAAGTGGGCTGCCGAATCTGAAGAATCCCGCTTGACTCCGGTAATCTGTCCAGCCCGTCTCAGCAAAGCTCTGGAAAAGAAAGTCAAGCGCATGGCACTCGCTGCATCCAGGATAACAGGCTGCCGCGATTATGCCCGCGTCGATTTCCGCCTTCTTGATGACGAACCATATGTTATTGACATCAATCCCAATCCCGACCTCAGCCGGAGCGCAGGCTTAGCCCGCAGTGCCGGGGTGGCCGGTTTCTCCTACCAGCAGCTTGTTGAATACATCCTGGACTCAGCCATCAGCCGCTGCCATGATTTTCAGGTACACCTGCCACCCGAAGTTGTTTTCTCGTCTGACCGATTAACATCAACCCGGGTCATGCCTGAAGATGCTGAAATGATGATCGGATGGTTCAATGATTCGCTCGTTTCGCAATATATGGCTGCTCCAGAAGAAGTTTGGAGCGAAGACTCCTTCCTGAAAAAATTCTTTGTGCTTAACCAGGATGACCTCGACATTCTGATGTGCGATAAAATTACCGGCGAAAAGATCGGGTGGGGTCAGATATATTCCATCGACACAGCCAATCAGAGTGCTGAGATTTCTTTTTTGATCGGAGATCATCGCTATCATGGTAAAGGGTACGGCAAGGAACTGGCCCGCATTATGCTGGCCGTAGCCTTTGAGAAACTCAATTTGAATAGTATTCACGCCCGCGTGGTCCATGAGAATGTGGCTTCAATCAAAGCTTGTCTGCGCGCCGGATTCCGCGAAGTCGGCAGCATGCTGCAGTCAGACATCTCGGCCGGACAGAAAAGAAATGAAAGAATCCTCCAGATCACCAGGGAAGAATTTTTCCAGGCAGGGCTGCGGCCTGAACCGGAAGGAATAACACAGAATTGATCGTGATCTGCTGCTTTTCCGCGTTACCATCAATAGATCCCCTGGAAAAGACGAGCTATAGCTGAAAAATTACCCCGGACCAATGCCGGGTTGTGGGTCGATTTGAAATCGACCCCTACATTGTTCATCGCATTACCGCATGTCCGCTTTTCCCCGTTATCCTCAAAACATCCATTGGAAAAGACGCGCTATAGCGCGTCTCTACAATTTATCCGGGGGAATGATTACAATTCAGTAAACAGTAATCAGTAACTGGTGATCGGTAAAGCGGATAAGCGTTCATGAAGCCGCGGGTGAAAATTACGATTTTTCTTTCTCCCACCAATCACCAATCACTAATTACTAATCACCTCTTTTTCCCGATACATCCATATGCGCAGTTTTCTGCCGCTCATTTTTTTCATATGCCTGAATTACGGGCTGCCTGCCTCAGACATCACCGCCACACTGGATTCGGCTGATGGCACGAGCGGATTTTCGTTCAAAGACTCAGCTTCGGTTGAACAAGCGCGTATAGATTCCGATGGTAATCTGACCATCAATGGAAAAGTCGGCATCGGCACTCCCGCCCCGAACACCAGCCTGGAAATCAGATTCGATTCCCCTGATTCAACCATGACTGGATTGACCGCCTATGGAGGATTACACTTCGATCAGTCAGCTACAAACGATGATTTCGTTGGCATCACGACTACAGCCACCAGTGCCGGGACTCAGGGAGGTATTCTGTTCCAGGGCAGTGGGGCGTACGGCACAAAGATTCACTTTCTGACCACCGATTCATATGCCCAGGGCATGAAAAATCGCATGACTCTCAATCATCTGGGTTACCTTGGAATCGGTACGGATTCGCCGACTGCACCACTGGATGTCAACGGCATCATGCGCAGCACAGCGGTGTATGCTTACGGCAGTGACGACACTCAGCGCGCCACCTCCTCAACTGCACATATTTTTGAGGACAATATGTCCTGCACCATTGCTGTCAGAAACGGCGATCTGGTGTATACGCAAATCAATGGTGACATCTGGTGCGTCCCTGCTGCCAGTAACTCCTGGATCAGGGTTGAGCGAAGCGCTGGAGTGGCAGCAACAGTCATTATGGACAGCAGTTATGCCGGGAACGGTACCGTGAATTACATTGGAGTAACCACATCAGCTATCTACCGTGCAGACGCGGACGGCACCCTGACCTTCAAGATGAAGTGGCATACCAATTCGGGAACGGCGTACTGCATCTACCGCAGAATCTTCGCCTGGGTGATGGGGAAAGCCTGACCTGTTTGGGTGAACTGGGGACGGGTGAACTGGGGACGGTGCTTTACTTTTGGCGGGTGAACTGGGGACGGTGCTTTACTTTTTTACTTTCGGGCGATTAGTTACCCTCAATAGATCCCTTGGACAAGACGCGCTAAAGCGCGTCTCTACAATTCATTCGGGCGAATGATTTCCCTGCATTGTTCATCGGATTACCGCATGTCCGCTTTTCCGCGTTACCCTCAATACATCCCTTGGTTGCGGGTCGGTTTTAAACCGACCCCTACACTGTTCATCGCATATCAGCTTCCCCGCTTTTCCGCTTTTCCGTTCTCACCCATTACCTATTACCTATCACCTATCACCCCTTCTTCCCGATACACCAATATGCGCAGTTTCCTGCCGCTCATTTTTTTCATATGCCTGAATTGCGGGCTCCATGCCGCGGACATCACTGCCACGCTGGATTCAGCTGATGGATCAAGCGGGTTTGTATTCAAAGACTCAACAAATGCAGAAATAGCTGAGATCAACTCAAACGGCAGACTGTCACTGGACAACAATATCATCATGGGAGGAACGCTGATCACAAGCAGCGCTGAAGATTCCGTTCTCGCCGTTTCAGGCGGCGTGACATCAGGTTCTGCAGCTGATATCGAGCTGTATGGCGGCTCTCACGCTACAAACCCGGGTCATCTGTTTATGGACGCAGCCAGGCATTACTTCAGAGATGCAGATGCCAGCCCCACCATGCTGTTCATAAACTGCTCTGACAAAAAAATCGGTGTCGGTACTGCGTTACCATCAGCGACCATGGAGGTTCTTGGCACATTGAAAGTAACATCAGGGAGCATCACTGCCGTCAACTCATCGGGAAATTCAACTGTAAGCGCCAATTCAGCATCAAACGGTTCTGTGGCGCAATTCTATCTGAGCAACACTGGAGCAGGTGGCACTAACTGGGGAATCAACGCAGGCAACAGCGGAACAGGTACTCTGGGAAGTTCTCTTGGTATTGCCGAAGGTTCTGATTACAGAATGGTAATCAAGCAGGGGGGAATGGTCGGCATAGGATGCACTGATCCTTCCGAAGCACTGGAAGTCAATGGGAACATAGAAATGAGAGCAGTATACTTATGCCGTGATGTTGAAGATTCCGGAATCACCGTTTCAGCGGGGTTGAAAGCCACAACACAAGGAGCCAATCTGGAGATGTATGGAGGCACTAATGCGTTATGGGCTGGCGAAATGTATCTTGATGCCGCACAGCATGTATTCAGAGACACTGACGCATCAGGGGTGATAATGACCGCCAGGGCAGGTGAAGGTGTAAGAATTGGTTCAGGAAGCGGAGCAGTATCAGCCACCTTGGAGGTAAGAGGAACTGTTAATATGTTCGGAGCCTGGGTTGCAAGGGCGGAGAACACCAATTACCAGGCGCAAAGCGATGGTTTTGTGCTTGCCGACATCAGAGTTACCGCCGCCAATATATGGGCTTACATCGATGGTTACACGGACAGCACCGCAACACCATCAGTCAGAAGGGCAAGCGCTTCTGTCACTTCATGGTCAGGAACTGATTATCCGACATATTCAACCTCTTTTACAATGCCCGTAAGAAAAGGTGATTATTACAGGGTTACCTATACTTTTGGGGGCGGAACAAACCACGCCGCCCGGACAATCTACTGGATTCCCCTTGGAAAAGGAACTTAAGGCGAACGATTATCCGCCTTTCTTTATTCACTTTTCTTACGGATTCATGGTACAATCAGGTATCCGAAATTTTCCGAAGCGGTGAGAACTATGGAATTTTTTGAGAGTTTCCGGATGGTTGGCGATGAAAACAACTCGTTTGACATTGATTTCTGGCAGGCTCAAGGCGACAAGGCGATTTTCGAGGCGGCCACAGAAATGCTTCAGGACTTTTTTCTGATCAGAGGCATGCATGCTGAACAGTTCAGACTTCAGAGAACTATTGAATCTTTTCGCAAAGCATAAGGTTCGCTATCTGGTTATCGGCGGCTATGCAGTGATGAAATACAGCGAGCCCCGTTTCACCAAGGATCTCGATTTGTGGATTGCGGCTGACCGTAAAAATGCTGATTGCGTTTTTACGGCACTCAAAGAATTCGGTGCGCCTCTTGTCAATCTTACCATTGATGATTTCACCAAACAGGAATATTTTTATCAGATGGGGAAACCTCCTCTAAGAGTTGACATCATGATGTCTATCCCTGGAATCGAATTCGAAGAAGCTTGGAAAAACAGGGTAATTGTAGAACTGAACAGTGAAGAAATTCCATTCATTTCAAAAAAGGACTTGATTCGCGCCAAAGAAGCCAGCGGAAGACCGCAGGACTTGATCGATCTTTCGAAGCTAAACGCCTGAAGCATTCGGGCGAACGCCGTTCGCCACTACACCCATTACCCCCCTCCGCCACATGGCTTCGGGGACAGTCATCCGTAGTTCGCAGTAGCTCACACGGCTGACTGCCATTACCCATTACCCATTACCTATTACCCCTTCCTCC
>JAQTRI010000043.1:7201-14245 GCA_028711905.1 Candidatus Wallbacteria bacterium
CCTTCCTCCCGATACATCCATATGCGCAGTTTTCTGCCGCTCATTTTTTTCATATGCCTGAATTACGGGCTGCCTGCCGCTGACATTACTGCCACGCTGGACTCCTTAAACGGGTCGAGCGGGTTCGTGATCAAAAACTCCGCTGGCACAGAAAAGGGAAGAATAAACTCTCTGGGGAACATGACCCTGTCGGGAACAGCCGAGATTTCCGCCGGATTAGCCGTAGATACGGACATTCTGTTTGTCGACAGCGCTGCCAACATGGTGGGTATTGGAACGGACTCTCCGACTTCACCTCTGCACATAACAGCTGAGCATGGACAAGCCGTTAAGATTCACAACTCGATCCCAACATTATTTTTGAGCGACAGCGATGTCGTGGATCAGCAGTGGCAGATCAGAAACGACAACGGAGATTTCAAGATTCAGAGGCAGGATGATGACGGCAATGGCGCTCAGAGTAAAGTTACACTCAAGCCGGACGGCAGAGCGGGAATCGGTACCACAACTCCCGATGCCTTGTTTCATGTGTGGGATACCAGCGCTTCTTTTTCATCGGAAGTCAAGCTGGCGCGCTTTTCTTACTTCGGCGGGCGCAGCCTCCAGATTCTGGGCCCGGCCACAGACAACATCAACGATTTTTTTACGATGAACACTCAAAACGCCTTCAATGTCCGGATCGATTCCACGGATGTCCTGACAATCGCCTCCAATTGCAAAGTGGGGATCGGGACCACCATCCCGGTCGAGCTTTTCGAAGTGAAGGGCGGAAAATCCAAGCTGGAGCAGGAATCCTGGATCGCGCCCGCACTGATCAACAGCTGGGCGAATTACGGTTCAGGTTACAATCCAGCCGGTTACTTCAAGGACAGTCAGGGAATCGTTCATCTCCGCGGCCTTGTGAAAAGCGGGACTGGCACGATTTTCACTCTTCCGGCTGGATACAGGCCTGCCTATAGAATGCTGTATGGCGTTGACGGAGCAAACGCCCATGCCCGAGTTGACATCGACACCAGCGGGAATGTAATTCACGCAGGCGGATCAAATGTGCACTTAAGCCTTGATGTCATCACTTTCCGGGCCGAACAGTAAACCTGTTTTTCCGCATGACAGATTCCCGCGTTACCCTCAATACATCCCCTGGTTACGGGTCGATTTAAAATCGACCTCTTCACAATCCGGGCGAATTGTTACCCTGCCTATCATATTCAGGCAGTAATCAGTAATTGGTAATCGGTAAAGCGGAAAAGCATAAATGGTTTTCCTTCTCTCACCCATTACTAATCACTCATTACTAATTACTGCCTTTTCCCGATACATCCATATGCGCAGTTTTCTGCCGCTCATTTTTTTCATATGCCTGAATTGCCGGCTGCCTGCCGCTGACATTACTGCCACGCTGGATTCATCTGATGGCACGAGCGGGTTTTCCTTCAAAGACTCAGCTTCGGTTGAACAAGCACGCTTAGATTCCGATGGTAATCTGACTATCAAGGGCAATGTCGGAATCGGGGTTTCCAATCCCCAGGCGACTCTCGAAGTCAGCGGAGATATTCACTCCAGGAACCCGCTGGTGTGGGAGGTCGTAGCACATAACATCGACACATTCACCAGTTCCACCATCTGGGCAGACATGGCTGATATGTCGCTGAATTTCACCATGCCGGCCCAAGGCAAGGTGCTGGTGGAATTTTCCTGCTCCATGTTCGGCAACAGCACCGCCACTGCCAGGGATTATGTTCAAATTCTTGTCGATGGAGGAACACAGATCAGCGGAATGCAGTATAATCCTTCGGCCTGGGAGCTGCATTCGTTTTACTTGAGCAGAATCGTAACACTTGCCGCAGGCAATCACGCAGCCAAAGTGCAGTACAAGGTAAGTACAGGCACTTGCTATGCTCCATATGTCAATAGCGGGATTGGAGATGTCGGCCACCGCTGGCTGAGGGTAATTCCACTGAACTGATGAAGTACAGGATATTGTCCATTTTTTTCGTCCTCACGGTCTGCCTGACAGGCGCAGACATCACTGCCACGCTGGATTCATCGGACGGGTCCAGCGGATTCTCGGTCCGTGATTCCGACAATTCCGAGATGCTGCGCATTAATTCACTGGGGAACCTATCTTTGACAGGCAATCTGGTCATGAACGGTTCTGCCGTTTACCGCAACAGCGACACCCAGGTGCTGGCCCTGTCTGGCGGAGCGGCTTCAGGATCGGCTGCGGACATTGAGCTGTACGGAGGTTCCCACGCTACAGTCCCAGGGTACATGTATTTAGACGCGTCCAAGCATTACTTCCGCGATGCCGATGCGTCTCCCTCCATGCTGTTCGTGGACTGCGCGAATGCCAAGGTCGGAATCGGAACAACAACTCCTTCCGCAACTTTAGAGGTTATAGGCACAATCAAGGCCACAAGCGGCAGCATTGTTGCGATCAATTCAGCAGGAAGTTCAATCATCAGCGCCAATACATCCCTCAACGGTGGTGTAGCCCAGCTGTATCTCGGAAACACAGGCCCGGGCGGAACCAACTGGGCTATCAATGCCGGGAACAACGCCACAGGAGTGCTGGGGAATGCTTTAGGAATAGCCGAAGGAGTGAACTATCGTTTAGCTGTCACGCAGGGTGGCAAAGTGGGGATCGGCACTGTCAATCCATCGGAAGCGCTTTCAGTCGCCGGAACAGTTGAAGCCACAGCCTTCAAGGGACCAGGCATCATCCGGCAGATTATGAGCGTATCGCCAACAGCTGACACTAACACCGCCTCCGTCCCCTTTGTTGACATGGCCGGAATGAGTATCACCATGAGTACAGGGAGCTCTCTGTTGATGATTTACTGGGACGCCGGCATTTATCTGAACACCGGAAACTGGGTGGTAACCGAATGTCTGGTCGACGGTTCAAGGGTCGGTGCGGCTCAGGGAGCATACGCCACTGTTGCACATGTCAGCCCGATCGGAGGAACCGCAATAAAATCCGTGGCATCAGGCAGCCACACGATCAAAGTCCGCTGGCGTGTTGACACAGGAACTGCGTACAACTCTCCGACCTCCAACCCGGATCACTATGGCCGAACTTTGACCGTGATGGAGATCACGCAATGAAGCCCATCAGAGATACCCGGATTTCCAGGCTGATTCGGGTGCTGTCCGTCTCGGTCTTTTTTCTGGCATGCGTCACTCATCTGCCTGCCGCGGACATCACTGCCACGCTGGATTCGTCCGATGGCACAAGCGGGTTTTCGTTCAGAGATTCGTCTTCAGCGGAGCAGGCGCGCATCGATTCTGACGGGAACATGGTGCTGAAAGGTGGACTGCGACTTGATGCAGATGGTGCTGTCAAATCCAGCCCCGAAGTGCTGATTGTTGACGGAAAAATCGGCATCGGCACAGACAATCCTCTCTATGAACAGCATACATACGGTTCATCTGCATGGGGATTAAGCACAATCGCCTACCCGACAACGCCCAGCGGAGCAGCACTCGTCGGGCTTGGCAGCACGAGCAACTACCGCATCGCCATACAGGATGGCACTGCCCGGGTCAACCATTACTGGAATGCTTACTATGACACGGCTGCAGCCGTGCACAAATATGTCGTGGCAGCTGAACCTGCCTCACGACAGATATTCAGCACCGACGGTTTCTACTTTATGACCGCGCCTGCATCAGTTTCTGCCGGGGACAGCATCACCTGGGTCAATGCCATGAAAATCGACATCAACGGCCAGGTCGGGATCGGCACCATATCACCCGGGGCTTCACTGGAAGTGATCGGCACATCGAAGGGTATAGTGCCGTTCTATTCCGTTACTGTCTGCGACACTGCAAATTACAATGATCCATCGCAGTTCGTCGGCCCGCTTTTTACATGGAACCTGCCGAGTTACGGTTCAATCACTTACACAGATAACACTGGTTACGCTTGGAGAACCAGCAATTCAGTGCTGTGGGCCATGAATGTGCACTCCAAAGGCGCGCAGAGCAAAACCCTGAACCTGTTCGCCATCGACGACAATGTATATGTGTGGCTGCGGGGCGCGCAAGTGTTCTCCCGAGTATCCCCTTTCAGCAGTGCCAATGCGCCGCAGAGCTGCACCCTGAACCTGACCGACGGCAACAACCTGATCCAGGTAGTGAGCAATGACGCGGGTGGGGGCGGCAGCTACCTGTCCCTGATGGGCGACATCGTCGACAATATCAACACCTATTTCGTGTCCCCCTGACCAGCCGGACACTCCCCGTTCAGCAGGCTCACAAAGAAGCTTGACTGCTGCAGCTTTGGAGTAATTTTCGCCATACTGATACCGATAACATCTGTACATGGAAAGAAACCTTGTATTTCTTTGCATTTTTCTTTTACTTATGTGCGATTTTTCTCATGCTGCAGATATCTCGGCCACCTTTGATTCTGCAAACGGCACGAGCGGGTTTTCCTTCAGGGATTCGGCAGCGGTGGAAATGGCGAAGATCGATTCAGACGGTAATCTGCAGATCAAGGGCGGGATGCGCTTAGACTCAGCCGGAACAGAATGCTCCACCGCCGAAATACTTATTGTAGATGGAAAAATCGGTATCGGAACAGACAATCCTCTACATGGGTGAATCGGGGAGGGTGAATCGGGGACGGTGCTTGGGTGAATCGGGGGTGAATCGGGGGGTGAATCGGGGACGGTGCTTTACTTTTTTACTTTCGGGCGATTAGTTACCCTCAATAGATCCCTTGGACAAGACGCGCTAAAGCGCGTCTCTACAATTCATTCGGGCAAATGATTTCCCTGCATTGTTCATCGCATTACCGCATGTCCGCTTTTCCCCGTTATCCTCAAAACATCCATTGGAAAAGACGCGCTATAGCGCGTCTCTACAATTTATCCGGGGGAATGATTCCCCTACCTATCACCTATTACCCATTACCTGTTACCTGTTACCTATCACCCCATCCTCCCGATACATCCATATGCGCAGTTTTCTGCCGCTCATTTTTTTCATATGCCTGAATTACGGGTTGCCTGCCGCGGACATCACTGCCACGCTGGATTCCTCCGACGGCACAAGCGGGTTTTCCTTCAGGGATTCATCCGCAGTTGAGCAGGTGCGCATCGATTCAAACGGTAATCTTACTGTCAGCGGTAAAGTCGGCCTCGGCATATCATCCCCGAACACCAGTCTTGAAATTTCGTTCAATTCCCCAGACACCTCGCTGACAGGACTGGCGGCCTATGGCGGGCTGCACTTCGATCCTTCGGCCACCAACGACAAGTTTGCAGGCATCACCACCAGCGGCACTTCCTCCGGAACGCAGGGCGGAATTTTGTTCCAGGCTTCGGGAGCTTATGGCACCAAGATTCACTTCCTGACCACCGATTCATATGCCGCAGGCATGAAAAACCGCATGACTCTCGACCACCGCGGGTATCTTGGAATCGGCACTGACAACCCATCAGTCATGTTCGAAGTCAAAAACGGCAGTTCCAAGCTGGAGCAGGAAGCCTGGATCGCACCCGCTCTGCAGGGGGCGTGGTCTAACTACGGGGGCGGGTGGAGTACGCCCGGGTACTACAAGGACAGTGTCGGGACAGTCCATCTGAAAGGCCTGGTTCAAGGAGGGGCTGTGCCGAGCACGATTTTCACGCTTCCAGCGGGGTACAGACCCATCGAACAACTGATTTTCGCGGCGATCACCAACGGCATTCTGGGAAGAATTGATGTGTATCCCAGTGGGGCTGTTGTCGCCAATACTCCGACCAGCAATGGCTGGGTACCGCTAGACAACATCGTGTTCAGGGCAGATAACTGATGAGATACTTACTGGCGGTTTACTTTTGTCTGATCGTGCTGGAAAGGTTAAAGGCAGCGGACATCACTGCCACGCTGGATTCGTCGGACGGATCAAGCGGATTTTCCTTCCGGGATTCCACTTCCACTGAAATGGCGAAGATCGATTCAGACGGTAATTTCGTACTCAAGGGCGGTCTGCGTCTGGACGCGGATGGTGTGATCAAAGCCAGTGCCGAAGTGCTGATCGTGGACGGGAGAACCGGTCTGGGCGTCACGAATCCATGGTGCAGGCTGGACTTGTCTGCTGCCGCAGGCGCAGGGGTCAACATCGCCAAATTTGGGGAATCCATACCGATCTACCTGATTACAGCCATTCCTTCCATCGGGCTGAACGCTTACTACGACAGCGGATGGAAATTCGGCCACGGCAGTTCCAGTGACTATTCAGGAGCGCTGCAGTTTTCCCAGGATACCGGGGCTTTTCAGATTATCACCTCTACTGCAGCAGGCAACGCCACTGACGCGGCAATCATGTCAGCCAGAATGTACATCGAGCAGGACGGGGATGTCGGCATCGGAAACTCCAGCCCAGGAGCCAAGCTCGATGTCAGCGGAGTGATCCACGGTTCAGTGGTGGCAGGACGATGGACAGCCACCAATCACGGTGCAGCTGGTGTGGTGCGATATCAGTGGGGTACGGAAGTTTTCAACACTGATGCAGCTTACATGGCAAGGACCGACAGCAACTATCAGATCACAGTATACAAAGCCGGTTACTATCAGATTAATGTCGATGTACTTCAGTATTCCCTCGCCGATGGAGAACGAGGCGATGTTTACCTGCGCGTAAATGGTGGAGGAGTAGATCTGTCCCTCGGATACGGTTCAGGCCAGGATTATTACAAACATATCCTGACCGATGTGGTCCACCTGGACGCCAATGACACTGTGGACGTGCAGAATGCCAGTGCCAGCGCTAACTGCTACGCCAATGGCGACGCCTGGTCAGTACTCTCAATATCCAGGCTGAACTGAAAAACCATCACCCTTCCCCTTACCTGCCCCAAATTACCAGTTACCGTTCACCTGTTACTCTCCATGCATACCATCCGGGCAGGCACAGGGTTGTTCATCGCATGTCCGCTTTTCCGCGTTACCCTCAATACATCCCTTGGTTGCGGGTCGGTTTTAAACCGACCCCTACACTGTTCATCGCATATCAGCTTCCCCGCTTTTCCGCTTTTCCGTTCTCACCCATTA
>JAQTRI010000433.1 GCA_028711905.1 Candidatus Wallbacteria bacterium
GGAGTTGACCAAAATCGCCAGGGGTGATACACTTTATCTGCTGGATGAACCTACGACCGGGCTGCATTTTGCTGATGTCGAGAAGTTGGTTCTGGTGCTTAAACGGCTCGTTGAAAAGGGCAACACAGTAATTCTGATCGAACATAACCTGGATGTGATCAAAACAGCGGATTACATCGTTGATCTCGGTCCTGAAGGTGGCACGGGAGGGGGGCATGTGGTTTACAGCGGCTGTCTTTCCAGTATTCTGGACCACAGCGCTTCCTATACCGGACAGTTTCTGAAAAAACACATCGAGAGGGAACATGGACGCCAGAGAAGCGATCAAAGCGCACCTCGCAGGGCAATCCGGAAGAGACAGTCTTCGTCAGTTTAAACCCGCAGAGCTGATCACTGTTCTAATTGAAAATTTTACGGACAAAGACTGGGGTGTCAGGAAAAAATCCGCAGAATTGTTGCGCGGCTTCGCTCCAGGCGATGTCTTTCCCATCCTGATGGAAAAAGTCGAACCTGAGAATACCGACCACTCCTTCTGGTCCCTGAAACTCGCTCCTTTTCTTTTGACTGCGCAATCTTTGGCCCTGATCAGGATTTTTCTGCGCAGTAAAAATAAAGCCTCCAGAATTTTCGCCATCGAAGCACTGGAACAGACTGAAGGAACTGATAAAATCGACATGCTGATCGACTGCCTGAAAGACACCAAGTGGTCTGTTCGAAAAAAAGCTTCGGACGCTTTGAATCACATGCCTGAGGCTGTCCCCAGGCTGGCTGCCAGATTCAGCCGCGCCACAGAAGACCAGTCCTACTGGATTATCCGTATCATGGGAAAGCTCCTGGCTGAAAAAGATCTGGACCTGCTGCTCAAATCTTTGAAAAGCAGGGATCACAAGAAAAAGTTCTTCGCCATTATGGCACTCAGTGAGACCCGGTCCCAGAAAGCCATACCAGGACTGATCAACTGCCTTGGGGATCACCTGTGGGTCATCCGCCGCCAGGCTGCAGAAGTGCTGGAAAAATTCGGGCTGGAAGCAGTACCGTTCCTGCAGGATGAACTGAAACACTCCAGCGACCAGAACATCCGCTTCTGGATTCCCAGAGTGCTGGCTAAGATCGGGCAGGAGAAGGCTCTGCCTTTTTTTCAAGAAATGTACGACAACTCCGGCCTTGATCTTGATATGCGCTGCTATGTAGTCATGGCTCTTGACCGCATCAACTCGGACAAGATTTTTGATCTTCTGATCAAGGCTTTTGACGATGACTACTGGCTGATCCGCAAGCAGGCCCATGAAATCGCTGTCGGAAAGGGACAGGCGGCAGTGGCTCCACTGGTTCTGCACATGGAAAAGGCCCTGCGTGAAGACAACGAAAATGTCTGTCACTGGAGCATCAAGGTACTCCTGAAACTTAAGGGACTGGCCCTGGAACCGTTACGCAAATATCTTCACGGCAGCAATACAGCAATCAAAAACCTGATCATGATGCTCTTTTACGAATTCAAGGATCCGGCGACTTTCGAAGTTCTGAACGAAGCCCTGGAAGATGACAACTGGTCAGTGCGCAGCCTTGCCGCCAAAACGATCTCTGCTATCGGCGGATCAGTGCTGCCGAAACTACAGCAGCATTTTTCGGAGCTGACGCCCCCTGTCAGGCGTGACCGCTGCTTCTGGGTCAAGAAGATACTTCTGGACGGCGGACCTGACGGTCGCAGGCTGTACCAGACCACTACAGACCGATTCCGTGTCAAAGACCTGATGGAACTGGCTGGTGACACCAGCTATGACGACAGCGTTGATCTAAGCAACCCTGCGTTGGCCGCTGAAGCGGTTATTGCACACAGCAGCGTTTCTCCGCAGTATATCGAAAATTGTGATGCACTTGTATCCAAAGATCTGCGCCTGAAAGTGGAAAATATTTTTTCCGATCTCCTTGCGGAATACGAAGAAGTCCGCATGCTGGCGCTCAATTCATTACTCTCGCTTTCAGATCTTCCAGGAGAGATGAAAGGCATAATACTGGAACGGCTGGCGATCACAGAATTTCTGGCTGATCCGGCATTTCTGCCCCATGTCTGTTCAGCAACCAAAGCCTTCCTGGAGCGGCACAAGCTGGAGCGATGGGCCGCGCGCCCGGAAGAGCTGAAGGCCTTTGACTGGCAGAACATCGATGACCGCTGGGAGAAACTACGCCTGATACTCCTTCTGTTTCATCTGCACCCTGAAAGATTCAAGCGTGATCTCCTGGCGATCATGGAGAAGGAAAAAGATCCTGTTGTTCTGCGAGGTCTTATAAAACTTTGCCCGGCCTTTCCGGACTCCCTGGTCTCTGATAATTTGTTTCTGATCTTCAAAAACAGCGGCATCGAACGCATCAAACGCCAGGCTCTGGCATCGCTCGGCGGCGTAAGCGTGGCCCGCAGCGCTGTAGTGCTGATTCCAGTGCTTGCTTCCAGTTACAAATATACTGTTGTTAATGCTATGATCAAACTTGGGGAAACCATCCTGGAAAAGGCCCTGAAAGACCTGACCTTTCTCGATGAGAAGCTCGAGTGGCTCAGTGCCATGGACCTGCTGGAAGAAATCCAGTTGCCCTGCGCGCATGACATTATCATGAACGGCCTTGCAGCACGGGATCATGAGCTGCGCGAAAAAGCCCTGAGCCTGTTCAGCAGTTATCTCACTGAGGATCTGATCTTCTGCTATGAAGCCATGAAATCAAAGTTCCCTGTAGCTGCCACTGAAGCGTGCGAGCAATTGATCGGATTGTATCGAGACGGCAAACTGGCGGGGTCCCCGCCCAAATCTCTGGCGCAGTGGAAAGAATTCCTGTCCCTGATCGAGAGTCAGGAAACCCTGCCTGTGAAAAGGCTCGCTCAGGTCAAACATCATGAAGAATCGCCGGAAAAAACCGATGCGTCAGCCGAAGAACTGATGGCTGCCGTTGCCGGAGGAGAGAATCTTTCGTTCATGGATGAAAGCGAATGGCTTGCCAAGGTTGGCGAACTGGTATCCAACCTGATGAAACACAAGCTTCTGACTTTTAATGAAGCCTATACCGACTTGCAGGAACTGATCAAGATCGATGATTCGATCGAGCGGCGCAAGGATTACATTTTCAAGCTGCAGCAGGATTCGCAGGACAGCGAAAGCAAGGGATTTCTGGACAAGATCCGCGAACGAAAGGGACGCAAGTCCGAAATCGAGATGGCGGAAAAGATGGTAGTGCATCTGTTGCAGAAGCGTTTCGAGCGTTTGAGCATGATCGGCGGCAAACTGGCCGAGCATTTCAATGATCTTTCGAATCCTCCCTGGGAACTTGTTCAGCTTTACAATCAGAGGCCCGGGTCAGTATAGAACGGGGACGGTTATAGAACGGGGACGGTGCTTTACTTTTTGACTTTTGACTTCCCATCGCCATAGATCTTCCCCAGTGAATTCATCTTCACTCCTTGAAACCATTTCAGTCT
>JAQTRI010000434.1 GCA_028711905.1 Candidatus Wallbacteria bacterium
AGTGCTGCATGCTTTCCGCCTGCCCTTTCGTGGGATCATCCTCGCGTCACTGGGATTTTTTATCATGCTTACGCTCAGACAGCTGGTCCCCAAAGCCGGGGTCATCCTGCTCGCCGCTTTAGTAGCTGTTTCCATCCGCCTGCTGACAGCCAACCAGCAGATAGTCAACATCACCCTTGCCATCATGCTGGAGGCTGCCGGCTGGGAGATTGTCATCGCCTTATTCAGGCGTGATCTGTTGCTGATTCTGGCGGGGGGACTTTATACTTCGCTGGTCTGCTCCTGTTTTTTTGTCATCACAATGATGCTGTTCGGCGGTATGAAATGGGAACAGGTTTACGCCATGTATGTTAAGCAAGCCCTTTTCTTTAAACCTTTTTTCCCGTCAGGAGCTGATCCGGTGATTTTGTATGTGGGGCTTGAGGCAGTGGTTACTCTGGGGCTTTTCTATGCTGCGGTCAAAAGTAACAGGCAGCTTTCAAGCCGTATCAGCAGGATAAACAGATGAGTTCAAATCTCCATCCGGTTACGGCCTTATGCATGCTGGCCTGCGGTTTTCGCGCTTCCAGTTCAGTCAGGACCGTTCCCGCGCTTTTACTGATTCTTTTTCTCTGGGTCGCGCTGGCTTGTATCAAGGGCCGCGCGGTCAGAAGTCTGATCAGTATCCGCGCGTTGATCTCAACAGTTCCTTTTATGCTGATCTATCTCCTTCTGATGTCCGAAGAACCTTACCTGATTCAGACGGGTTTTTTGAAAATAAGCAGAGCAGCCATGCATTCCTCAGGTTTGATCTGGCTGCGTCTGTTCACACTCTTCGCGCTTATCTCCACAATCATCAATGGGTGTGACCGCAGGGAATGGATGAGCCTGTTCTCACGGCTGGGGCTTGGCAGAATTCTTCTTTCGTTTGGTGTCGGTTTTAACCTGCTGCCTTTGCTGCAGTCGATCTTCAGAGAATTTTACTGGGAATTGAAGAGCACCAATCCCGGAAAAGTGGAAGTACTCAAGTCAGTCCTGCACCTGCCGCATGTGGTTATCATATACAGCTTAGTGCATGCCGAGGATATTTATAAAGCTGCCTGCGCCAGAGGCTTTGATCAGGGACTTCCGGTCATCAGAACCCCGCTTCTGCCTGACCGTATAAATCTGGTCTTGATCATAGTCACCCTGTCAGGAGTTTTATTCTCCATTTTTCTCTGACCCCATTCTTTTGACAAAACCTCTGTTTAATGCGACCTTTCTGATATGCAGGAGCACTATGAACTTTTATTTTCCCTGTTATTCGGGTTGTATCTTTCAAGCCTGTTCGGTTCCTTTGCCTGGCTGCTGCTGTATTCGCTGTTCAAGCCTGAACCTTCTTTCAGAGCTCCGGAACAATTGCCAAAGGTTTCCATCATTGTTCCTGCCTGCAATGAAGAGAATGTAATCGCGGAAAAAATCGCGAACTGTCTGGAACTCACTGACGGGCCTCTTGAAGTGATCATAATCTCTGACGGTTCAACAGACCGCACATGGGAGATTCTGAAGAAATTCTCCAATAAAGTTACAATTTTTCAGATGTCTCAACGCTGTGGCAAGCCCACCTGCCTCAACAAAGGCGCTGAACTTGCCTCTGGCGAGATCCTGGTTTTCACTGATGCATCCGTCATCCTGCGCCAGGACGCGATCAGGGAATTGATGGTGCCGTTCACAAACCCATTAATCGGTATCGTGTTCGGCCGCATAGAATTTGACCGAATCCGCTATTCTTCCCTCAGTAAAGGCGAGAGTGCCTACTGGGGGTATGAAAATCTGCACCGCATCCTTCAGAACTGCACGGGATTCGTGTATTCAGTCATCGGGGGATTGTGCGCGGTGAGAAAAAACCTGTACCAACCGCTACCTGAAGACGCGGTTTCAGATGACCTGCATTTGGCTTTCAACATATACCGCCAGAGTTTCCTTGGCTACTACCTTCCGGAAGTGCTCGGATTCGAAGAGCATCCGAAATCGACGCAAGCCGAATTCATGCGTAAAATCCGAGTCATAGCCGGTGGATGGCAGTTCTTTTTCCGCCATTTTCCAGATCTCAGGGGGATCAATCCCTTCCAGTTCTTTCTGCAAAAACCCATGCGCTGGTGTTCTCCATTTTTTCTTACTGCGCTTCTGATTTTCTGCGCAGCGACTTATACCCGCCAGTGGAGCTTCATAACCCTTACCATTGCCGCAATCATGGCCAGCCTGCCTTTTATCGAACTGCTGCTCAGGTTTCTCTATCTTTCGCTTACAGCCCGCACAGATATCAAGGTCCGCTGGTTTTTTCTGCCGTTTTACTTTATCATGATCAATCTGGCGTCTTTGCTGGGTCTGCTCCAGTTTTTCCTCGGACGGCGGAATGTTCTGTGGCGGTTGAACCAGAGATGAATCTTATTGAAGGCCTGAAAATCACCAAGGCTTTTCTGGTGCAGAGACAGGAAAAAAGCCTGAAAAAGCGTTTTTTCAGCATGTTTTCTGCATGCCGCGAGAACGACACCAGCATCCAGGCTCTGCAAGGTATCGATATCACCCTTCCTGAAGGTGAAATACTGGGCATTATCGGTCCCAATGGAGCAGGCAAGACTACACTGCTCAAGGTGATAAACGGAATTTTTTCCCCTGATTCAGGCACGCTGAAAACCAGCGGCCGGATCTTTTCCCTGATGCGCCTCGGCCTCAATTTCTTTCCTCAGCTTTCAGGCAGAGATAATCTTCGTACTTTCGCATACCTGCACCGTATTCCCCTGGCCGCCCTGGAAGACAGATGGGCTGAAATCATGAATAAATGTCAATTGCACGAGCACATCGACCTGCCGCTCAAGTGCTATTCATCCGGCATGCAGGTGCGTCTGGCCTTTGCCGCCCTGACCCTGGTGGAACCGGAAATTCTTCTGATCGATGAAGTGTATCAGGCCGGGGATCTGCACTTTCAGCAGCAGAGCCTGGAAGAGATCCATCGGTTGATCGGGAAAAGCCGGGGTGTAGTGTTCGTATCCCATAATCTACACCTCGTCAAATCGCTTTGCACAAAAGCGATTCTTTTAGATCACGGCCAGATTGTCCGCTGCGGTCCGGCAGTTGATGTAGTCAATCATTATCTGAGAATGAACGGGGAAATGCTTCATGGCACAACGATTTAAAGCACTCCGGGACCACTCCGGCCTGTTGCGTCACTTAGTGGTCACCAATTTAAGGCTGCGCTATCACGGCACTTTTTTTGGCTTTTTCTGGACAGTGCTCAATGCCTTTGCCATGATCACAATTTTCACCTTCGTATTTTCCTATATCCTGCGCGTGCAGATCAGGGCCTTCCCGGTTTTTGTCTTCTGTGGCTATGTCCCCTGGCTGTTCTTTTCCTCTTCACTGATCAATTCATGTTACAGCCTGTACAGGTCTCAGGCTCTGATGGAGGAAACTTACTTTCCGCGCGAAATCCCTGTTATTGC
>JAQTRI010000044.1 GCA_028711905.1 Candidatus Wallbacteria bacterium
AGGCCCGATCGGCCGGGTGGCTGCCACTGGAACAGGAATAGTGTCTTTCCCAGGTGTAAAAAAAGGCGAGAGCGATTTACCTGCTAATGCTGAAACCGGCGGGTACATACTTGAACCATTGAAAACACCCAACAAAGTCATAGGAGTCATCAAGGTCGGATGGAGCGGATGGAAGAATGATCTGCCGGAAGAAGATACCCGCCTGTTGAAAACTCTGGCATCTACTATCGCTCTGGTGCTGGAAAACGCCACTCTGTATAAGGAACATCTGGAAAAAGAGCACATGGAAGAAGAACTAAAAATCGCATGGGATATCCAGCATTCCTGCCTCCCGTCCTCCCCTCCGCAGCGTCTGACCGACAACCTTGCGGCCACCACCCTCCCGGCGCGCATTGTCGGAGGTGATTACTATGATTTCTTCGACCTGGACGGCAGCCGCACCGGCATCGCCATCGCCGATGTTGCAGGCAAAGGCATTCCAGCAGCTCTGTTGATGATCATGCTGCGCACTGTGCTGCGGGCGCTGGAACTCAAAACATCTGAAGCGGCCAGGGTTATGAATTCCCTGAATGTCCTTCTGACAGGTGAAATGGACCCGTATCGTTTCATCACCATGCAGTACGCCATTATCGACCCTGAAAAAGGCACAGTAACACTCAGCAACGCCGGGCACGAGCCTTTACTGATCTGGCGGAAAAACCGGTCTGTTTTTGATGAGATACATGTGATCGGTATTCCTCTGGGCATTGACAATGAGTTTCAGTTCGGCGAAACCGAAGTTCCCGTCGAATCAGGAGATTTACTTGTGTTCTATACGGACGGGGTGGTTGAAACCCAGAATCTCCAAAAAGAATTCTGGGGGCATGAAAACTTTCGCAAACTGATCTCGGAATGCGCTGATTTGCCAGTCAAGGACATTTTAGATAGAATTGTTGACGAACTGAAGCGCTTCTGTGGCGATGAACCGCAGTATGACGACATATCTCTTTTGATATTCAAGGTGTAAACAGTGAAAGATACACGCATTAATCTCAATCAGGACCTCTACAATCTGACCGGTCTTTCCGAATCCAGCGAAGAAAAGTTGCGCATGATCAACGAACGGCTGAACCTGCTGTTCCGGATCGGACAGAAAATCGGCGACTTTTCAGACATGCACGAACTGTTCCACTCACTGCTGGATTCAGTCAGCGAGGTCATCGGTGCTGAATACGGATCGATCATGCTTTGGAACGCCCCGTCTTCCTCGCTGCAGATCGTTGCCGCCAGAGGCCTGTCCGACTCAATCATTTCCCGGACACGCATACACGAAGGAGAGGGAATCGCAGGATTCGTTTTCGAGAAAAAAGCCCCGCTGTGGGTTCCGAACATCAAGGCCGACCCGTACTTCCAGAATTTTCTCAAGCAGCACCGCGAAGGGCTCTCACTTTCCTTCCTCTCCGCACCGATCATGTTTAAAGACGAACCGCTGGGAGTCCTCAATCTCAGCAACAAACAGAATGGAGATTTCAACCGGGAAGACTTGAATCTGCTGACACTGCTGGCCAGTCAGCTTGCCATTGTCGTTAAAAACTCCCGCATTCTGGAAGAAGCGCGGAAATCGGCCAGCGAAAACAAGGTGCTGTTCCGCCTCAGCGAAAGGCTGAATTCTTCCCTCAATTTCAAAAACAACATTTCAAAATTTTTTAAGCTCTTAGCCCGCAACCTGAATCTGGCTGAAATCGGGATCGCTCTTTATCATCATGAGAAGCGCTCGTATAAATTTCAGTTCGGCCACATGATGAAAGCCCAGGAATTCCAGAGATATCTGAAAAATATCCTGCTCAGCGAAAGCCAGAATTATTACTTTATCATCGAAGACGGTGACAATGTAAAAAAATGCCTGTATTTTCAGCCTCTGCAATATGAGAACGAAATTCTGGGCCTGTTCGCTTTCACCAAGAATTACAGCGATGATTTCAATTCTTTTTATGATTTTTCCTTTGTCAAAGCTCTGGCCAACCAGCTCTCCGTCAGCCTGAAAAAAGAAGAACTGATCAGAAAAATCAACTCAGATACCCACTACCTGAACCAGGTCAACCAGTTCATCAAAAATCTGAGTCTGCATTCGTTCGACATCAATGCCATCAACCGAGATGCTGTCACTGTTCTAAACAGGTTGTTCAAGCCCGATGCCATCGCCATATACTTAGCTCACGAAAATCGCTCCCTCACCCTCAGCTGCAGTGAAAACAATGTCGGATGTGTTCAGGAGATTCTCAAGCGCGATTATCTCAAGCCTCCACAACTCGATTCCTTAGCAGTGGATTTTGTCCCTCCGCTGGTTCAGTCTGCCGGAAACAAGAACAACTTTGCATTCCAGGCTGCGACTCCACTCCTTTCCAAAAATCAGAAGCTGGGTCTGATCTTCATTGCCGGCAACCGCGAACGCTTTTTCAGCGAAAAAAACCAGCGCCAGTTTTTCCTTATCTGCCATCACTTCGCAGTGGCCTATGAAAACTACTGTCTGTTCCGCATGAACGAGCGGCTGGCCTTCACTGATCCGATCACTGAGCTTTACAATTACCGATTTTTCATCAACAGTTTAAAAAAAGAGTTTTCCAGGGCCAGAAGATATAATTTGACCCTGTCGCTGATGATTCTGGACATTGATTATTTCAAAAACTTCAATGACAATTACGGCCATCAGCAGGGTGACCTGATCCTGAAAAACCTGGGAGAAATCCTTAACAGCAGAATCAGGAACAACCTTGACACTGCCGCGCGGTACGGGGGAGAAGAATTTGTCATTATTGTCCCGGACACGGGGCGGACCGGGGCAGTCGAACTCGGCGAAAGAATCAGGCACGCCATTGAAAGCCACGCTTTTGCCGACCTGAAAAAGAAAAAACAGAGTCACCATGTGACAGTCAGCCTCGGCGCCACCACATTTCGCAACAATAATTTCACGGATATCGAAGAAATGATCTCATGGGCGGACAAAGCCCTATACCAGGCCAAGGGCAATGGGCGCAACCAGGTAGTGCATCTGGAGAGAACACATGAAGGGGGGACTTTTGATGACGAAGCACCGAATCCTGGTCATTGACGATGAACCGGATATTCTGAAACTGATCAGGGTCAACCTGGAAATGGAAGGAATGAAGGTTCTTACCGCCCAGAGCGGTCTTGACGGCCTGGAGATCATTAAATCGGAAAAGATCGACCTGGTCATCCTGGATGTAATGATGCCGGACATCAACGGTTATCAGATATGCCAGCTTTTGAAAGAAGATGAAAAATACTGCGACATTCCAGTGGTCATTCTTACTGCAAAAGTACGAAAAAGCGATCAGTTCTGGAGCAAAAAAATCGGAGCCTGCCTGTACCTGGCCAAACCGTTCGAGCCCATGCATTTAGTTGAAAAAGTCCGAGAGATCCTTTCCGGAAAGTGAAATGAGAGTCACCGGCCAGCGCGATAAAATTCAGATCCCCTTGGAACCGGAAAACTCCGGAAGCAAACTCGCCGGGCAGATACAAGCTCTCCAGCAAAAGCTGGAAGCTCTGGAAAAAATCAACGGCATCCTTGATTATCAGCTTTACCTGCAAACCGTGTTCAATGAAATCATCGAGTGTATCTCGCCAATGGGAGATAATTTTTACGACTTGGTAAAAAGCACCATTTCCATTCTCAGGAGACTGTTCGATTTCCAGTTTGGCGTGCTGGTGTTCAATGACCGGAAAGAAGCCTTTCTTTTCGACAATGGAGAAGGTCCTGCCTGCGGTTCTGATCTTTCCATCCGTGAGCTCCGCAAACAGATGAGCCTCAGAAGGTTTAATCTTATTGAACTTTGCAGCACTCGGAAAAGCGTTGAAAACAGCCGGAAGTTTTTGAAAACCCATCTTGAAAAATTGCATTCCGGTAAATCAATCATCGGAGAACTTCATTTTTTCTCGCTCACTGAGCCGGCGGCTGATTTTCAGCGGGTAGCGGCTCTGGTATGCAAAGCACTGGGACTGGTGTTCAGCAATTTTTTCATGCATGAGGAAAGGAGTCAGTTTCAGGCTCACCTCTCCCGTCAGCTGGAGACATTTAAAAACCTCCATGATGTCTCCCGGCTGTTTGCCGGAGATAGTTCCATTGATTTCAAACTTCGCGAGATTCTCGCCCGTTCAATGGCAGAACTGGAGGGAGCCGGGGGTGTGATTCAACTCCTCGATGAAAATCTCTCTGGTGTTCAGTCCACTATTGCAAACAGCACTGAAGGCACACCAGGTGGGAATGCCGGTCTGTATGCAGTGCTGGCAGAAAAGATTTTCCCTGCAGCAGAGCCTGTCCTGTTTTATCAATCCGGCAAAAAACCGGGGATGCTGCCCGGAAGTATCCGTTCACAGGAAATCGATTTTCGCAGATTCCACTGCAACGAAGGCAGACTGAAGGTGAAATCTGCGGTTTCAGTGCCTTTGAGTGCCGGAGGGCTCTGCCTGGGAAGATTCATCATCATCTCAGGAACCAGGCTTTTTACCGGACACGATGCAGAGATCCTGGCTCTTTATGCAGGTTTAGCCGCGCAAATCTGGGAAAACTGCCGTCTCGATTCCCGCAACCTGCGCCAGATCGAGATGCTTTCCCAACTCAACGGTCTCGCTGCGACTTACATCACACTGCACCAGGAAGAAGACATCATCAACCTGACATTGAAAAAGATCAAAGAGCTGTTTCCCGCACACTTCGCAGCCATCAGCCTGTCACGAAAGAGCAGGACCCGGATAACATACGGACTTTACCAGGGTGAGCTTACTCCTGAAGTCCTGACCCGCATGCAGGAACTTATGCTGGAAACCTGCCCACAGCAGACTTTCTCCAGCCGGCATATCCCAATGAAAAAAATCCGACTTTACTCTCATCCCGGCAAACCCATAGACCGGATGGAATGTTACGCAATACTGCCGATTTTCATGCAGGGTAAAATCAGGGGCTCGATCGGTATTTTCCGCAGCCATGGGACCTGGTTCACCAGGGAAGAAACTGAAGTGCTCATTTCCATGGCCTCGCTGCTCTCCCTTTCTGTGTTCAACACCCGCATTTTTCACAGCATTCAGGAAAATTACATCAATACGATTTCAGTTCTCGCAGCTGCCATCGACACCAAAGATCATTACACTCACAGCCACTCGGAAAATGTCATGAAGCTGTCTGTAGCCATAGCGAGAAAAATCGGGCTCCCGGACATAGAAGTGGAAAACATCCGTTTCGCCAGCCTTTTGCACGATATAGGTAAAATCGGCATTGATGACTTGATCCTGAAAAAAAAGGGACGCCTGACATGCGATGAAATCAAGGCTCTTGAGGCACACCCCTCCATCGGGACCAGCATTATTCAGGGAGTCAATCTGTTCAAAAAAATCGCTCCCCTGACTTACCACCACCACGAGAAATACGATGGCACAGGATATCCTGACCATCTCAAAGGTTTAGAAATCCCCATGGGTTCCAGGATCATCGCCGTAGCTGACGCCTTTGACGCCATGACCTCATCCAGGCCTTACCACAAGCCGGTGTCACCCACGCATGCTCTGCGTGAAATCGTGAAAAATAAAGCCGCCCAGTTTGACCCGGAAGTTGTCGATGCCTTTGTATCCATCATGAAGGATCAAAAGTTTCCAGCCAGGGTCACCAGAAAAAAATCCATCAGTATCGAATTTATAAAGGAAATCGAAGATTTTTGAAACCAAAGGAGTGCCGATGCTTGACAACTTAGTGAAGACAATGCTGGAAGAACTCAAATCTACTATCAGATCTGAAACCATTATCGGTGAACCGATTACTGTGGGAGATGTCACCATCATCCCTGTGACCAAAATTTCCTTTGGCTTCGGAGCCGGTGGGGAGAGTGGCAATCAGAAAAACGGGTTCGGAGGTGGAAGCGGGGGCGGTGCTTCGGTAGAACCGGTGGCTTTTATTGTCATCACCGGCGGAGATGCCCGCATCCTGCCTCTCAAAACAGGTGGTGGGGGTTGGGACCGCCTGCTGGATCCGGAACTTTATAAGAAAATCAAGAAAACTCTCGATAAGCTAATGGGAGCCGAAGAGGAAAAGCAGGAAAAAGATGACAATCCGCAGGAATGATAAACGAAAAGCCTTAGTCGCCATCGACTGGTTCCTGATCGCGCTTTTGATTGCACTTACATGCGCAGTGATTCTGCCGGATTATTACAGGCTGAAAAACAAGCTTTCCGAAGCTATCTGCACTAATAACCGCGAAATGCTGAAGGACGCCATCAAGGAATACCTCAAGAAGTATCCTTACCTGCGCAATACCCGCCTCGAACCGAAACTGCTCTTAGATGTCGGATATCTTGACAAACTGCCTGAATGCCCGAAAGGTGGAGTCTATGATGTTTTGATCGATGATAAGGGCGGATTCAAGGTTTTGTGCAAAGTTCACGGTAGCTGAGGCCATCATGTCTCTGCGGGCTTTTGTGGCATTGATCCTTTATCTCCTGCTCTGGATCCCGCTTTTCCCTGTTATCTTCGTCTATTCCCTCTTCCGCTCACAGGATCGTGCAGCCCTTACAGGCAGACTTGGAATCTCTCATCACAAACCCTGCTTTCCGGACAAAGCTGTCTGGCTGCACGCCTGTTCCGTTGGAGAAGTAGGGTGCTTAACCCCATTGATCGAGGAATTTCAAAGGCTGGGACATGCCGTCATTATCAGCACTGTGACCCATACAGGATTTTTACTGGCAAGAGACAGGTGGCCTGGGATTCACTCTTTTGTGCTGCCTTTTGATCCGCTCATCTTTTTCGCACTTGCTTTTAAGCGTCCCGGATTGACCAGAGTCTATCTGCTGGAAACTGAAATCTGGCCGGGAATGATCGCCGGATGCGTCATGGCCGGAATCCCTGTCACCCTTGTCAACGCCCGCATTTCAGATAACTCCTTCAGCAGATATCATTGGACGAGGTCCTTGATCGGACCCTTTCTCGATCTGCTCAGTCATGTCTTCGCACAGAGCGAGATCGACCGGAAAAGAATTCGCCTGATCGGGCGGACAAAACCGGTTGATCTAATGCCCAACATCAAGTTCTGGTCATTGAGAAAACCGCAGCTTCCGGACCGGAAGCTCTTCCCGTCAGACCGTCCTTACTTAGTCGCCGGATCCACTCACGAAGGCGAGGAATCAGTAATTCTGGATTGTTTTTCCGCTCTGAAAAAGGAGTTTCCGGATCTGTGCCTCCTGCTTGCGCCCCGGCATCTGCATCGGGTAGAACGAGTATTCCGGCTGTGCATTGATCATGGACTGTCCCCCGCCCGGCGCACACAGATGTCCCGATCCTCAGAAGTAATCGTGCTCGAC
The DNA here is from genome assembly GCA_028711905.1 of Candidatus Wallbacteria bacterium. GTDB lineage: Bacteria > Muiribacteriota > JAQTZZ01 > JAQTZZ01 > JAQTZZ01 > JAQTRI01. The sequence goes on from JAQTRI010000044.1 coordinate 7,342, forward strand.
ACTATCGGCGAACTTGCAGGATTCTATCTTCTGCCTGGATGCGTGTTCATCGGAGGAAGCCTGATCCCGCATGGAGGCCACAACCCGCTGGAAGCTGTTGCGGCAGGAAAAACGCCTGTCTGCGGACCGCATCTTTTCAATTTCCGAGATATCGTGTCCAGACTCATCGAACACAGAATGCTGCACATAGCAGAAAACCCTGTCATGCTCAAAGATCTTTTCCGCAGTCAGCTTTCATCACCGCATGATTCAGCCCTGATTCGCGATTTTCTTCAGGATGTCGAAGCCGGCAGGCGCGAAACCCTGGAAAAATTGATCCAACTGTAAGCGCATATCCTCCCTGAGTATTAGACCCCATGCATATTTGTTCAGAGGGCCAGTACCCGGTCACTCTTTTGCAGTGCTGAAATTTGTCCGATAGGATGATGCCCGGCAGGGGGCGAAAAATCAATTACCCCTGCTTTCGCAACAGGATTTTATGATTTGACCCTCAGGGAAGCCTTTACAGCAGTCGGGGGCTTCTCTGAGTTTTTTCATCGTGCGGATTCATCTTAGACCGTTTCAACAACAGAAAGTCTTTGACAGAGAAACTGCCCGGCAGTATACTGCACTCATATCGACAAACCTGTTCGGGCTTGATTTCAGGACAGGTTCTACAGGATCTGTTTCGCGATAATGATCATGGACCGGCAATAATTCCGGGAGTTGGATACAATGCCGCATTTTTTTCTGTGCTATTTCGAGTCCACGAGAGAGTGCCACCAGAACTGCCCGTATTGCATGACACGCCTGAAAGAACAGCCCCATCGCATCGAACTCGGAACAGAGGAAGTAAAAATCCGTGTTTTAGATGAGGTGAAAAAGATCTGCCCGACTGGAGCAGTTGCATTTTCCGGGGGAGAATTCCTGTTGCGCAAAGATGCGCTTGAGCTTTTAGAATACAACGCTAAAATCGGTCTTTACTCTTTTATCAACACCTGTGGTACTCTCCTGACACCCGAACTTCTGAAGGATATCAACAAGGCTGCAGGCGGCAGGATTACATTCGGCCTCTCCTTAGACTCGATCGAGCCTCAAACCCAGGATGAATGCCGGGACGGGGACAATGCACTGCTCAAATCGGTTATGAAAATGTGCGATTCAGAAGGCATCGGTTACTTCGTGCTTGTCACAATTTCTAAAAAAAACCTCGGTACACTGAAAAAAACCGTTGAATTTCTTGAAGAAAACAGAATTCCCATGGTCCGTTCGCCTTTTGTGCTGAGAGGGGCTGCCAGTGAAGCGAAAAACCTGCAGTTCAGCAAATCAGACATGGAAAGCAGCATTCATCAGGTCCTGCGCGAAAACCCTTTGTGCTATGTGAGCCACACCCCATTCTTCGCATCTCCTGAAGCGCTGAAGATCGGTACGGAAAAACTGGGAGTTTCGCTCAACAACCTCGGATGCCAGGCTGGGAGAACCTTCATAGGAATATCCGCCGAAGGAGATGTCGCCCCGTGTGTGCACCTGCTGGACACAACGGTCAACTGCGGGAATGTCAGACATCAGAGGCTCTCGGAATTATACTGGAGTAATTCCGTCCTCGTGACGCTCCGTGGGGATAACCCTGTCAAAGGAAAATGCAGCAAATGCCGTTACGGCAATTCGTGCCGCGGGTGCAGGGCTCTTGCCTATTACGCGACCGGAGATTATCTCTCAGAAGACCCTACCTGCTTTTTCAACCCTCTCGACAGGAACACCAGATCCGAATTCGAGGAGATTCAAACTCAGGGGACCTATCAGTTCATTGAATTTATCACTTCCAATGATCCCTGGAAAAGGATCTTCGGTCCGTCCGGATTTTCCGGACGGGTGGCCATGCTTATTCTGAATTCAGTTATGCGCCTCCGCAGAGCCTGGCATAAAAAAATGAATTTTATCGGTCAGCGGTCCGACAGGTGAAGATATTACTCGTCAAGCCACGATGGTTTGTCCACGGCGGAGTCTACCGCTTCCTTGATGATGTGAGATTCACTCCTCTGCATCTGGCGATTCTGGCGGCTCTCTCCCCAGGCCACGATGTAACGATCATCGATAACGACTGGGAAGAAATTCCCTTCAATTGTGAATTCGATCTGGTCGGCGTCACTGTGACAACCTTCACTTCAGAGAAGGCCTATGAGATAGCGGATAAATTCAGGCATCTCGGGGTCAGAGTAGTCTTCGGCGGCGCACATGCGAGCCTGATGCCTGAAGAATGCCTCCTGCATGCAGACTCAGTTGTTGTCGGAGAGGCTGAATATGTCTGGCCGCAAATACTTAAGGATGCGCTGAGCAATTCTCTTAAAACCAAGTATCACAACCCGCTTCCCGTTAATATGAACGATGTGCCTTTTCCTCAGAGGGGACTCTGCGATCGGGACAACCGGATCGCGACCGTTCAGGCCACGAGGGGATGCACGAACAGCTGTAAATTCTGCTACCTGCCGGATGTGCCGTGGCACGAGTTCAGGAAACGGGATATCGACTTAGTCTATGAAGAGTTGAAAAATCTGAAGCAGAAGATTGTCTTTTTTGTTGACGACAACATGTTTGCCGATCAGGACTATGTCATCAGACTGTGTGAAAAAATCACGCCTCTTAAACTGATATGGTCAATCCAGGCCCCCTCTGACATAGCCGACAACGATAGACTGCTCGCCGCAATGGAAAGAGCCGGGTGTTTTCACATTCATATAGGATTTCAGACCATCAACCCGGATTCGCTCAAATCCGCTGATGTCAGGCAGAACAGAATTGAAAATTACAGGCATGTCGTAAAAAAACTTCATGAGCACAAAATATTTGTCGTAGGCTTCTTTGTTTTTGGTTTTGACAGCGATGACCTCCGCGTTTTTGAAGCAACCGAATCAGCGATCAAAGAGATGGATCTTGACGATGTCTGTCTCTATATCCTGACACCTTATCCAGGTACAAGGTTTCACGAATCGTTCAGGCAGGAAGGTCGACTTCTTGCAAGGGACAGTTCCAATTTCGGATGGGCCAATGCAGTTTTCAAGCCTGCGCTCATGACTCCCGAAGAACTGGAAAACGGGGTGCAACTGCTTTATGAGCGTCTTTATCCCCGCCTGATAATAAGAACTGCTCTGAAAATGATTTCCAGGCTGCCCCTTTTCCTTCGTCACCCGCAACTTTTTCTGATCGTGTTAAAAGCCTTGTTCAGGCGGGTAAACATCTCCAGGCGACCTGGATAAAACAGTAACAGGTAAACAGTAATGGGTGATTGGTAATCAGTGAATTGCTTATCTCCAGAACTCCGGGAATTCCTCCCGGATCTCCTTCAAACCTCCATGCGCCAGTCTGAATTGCAGCGCCATATTGCGCGCAGGCTCGAAGTCCAGTCGGACAAGAGACAGATTCTGCCTGCGAAAAACATCCCGCAGAATCCTTTCCTTTTTCCGTAAGAACTTGAGATCAAAAGGGTGATCTTCCCAAGCTGTCCCCGGCATAGGCGCGAATGCGTTCAGGCTGACAGTGATTTTTCCCGCGTTCCAGAATGAACAGACCTGCCGCACCAGATCCATGAGCTCACACAGATCGGCATCGGTTTCTCCCGGCAGGCCGTACATGGCATACAACTTCAGTTTCCTTACCCCCTGATCATAAAATGTTCTCAGTCTGTCCAGAAAAATACCGTCATCAGTGTTTTTCCCGATCTGCAGGCGCAGCCTGAGGCTGCCGGATTCCAGGCCGACTGTCAGAGAATCGCAGGCAACCATGCCGCCGGGAAGTTCTTCGGGAACAGAATCGAGCCGCACTGAAGAGCAACGCACATCATACCCGTCAAGCTTTGAGAGCAGATCGTGAATCTGCGGATGATCCAAGGGGCTTGGCGCAACTAATCCGACTCGTCTGCAACCAGCACGGGATACGGCCTGCGCAATTTTTTCAGAATCGAACCAGCGCACAGGACCGAAGTTAGCCCCCACTGTGCAGAAGGGGCAGGCATGCGGACAGCCGCGCCCGATTTCGATTAAAAACATGTCGCTGAACTCGGTGTCGCGCGCCAGGATAGCGCTGTGCCAGGGCTCAGTTACTGATTTGATGACAGGCTTCTTGGCAGTTGCATCAAGCGGAGTAACAACATGCGGATGAAGCCGGTAATGCTCCCACAGTTCCCTGCGCTTTCCGCGAAAAGCGGGAAACAGGGTCAGCAAGTCGCGATACAGTTCTTCACCGTCCCCGACTGCCACCAGGTCGGCGAAACTGGAAAGCAGCGCGGTATTGTGATAGGTCACTGCCCCGCCGGCAATGATTACAGGCTGCATGGAGTGACGAAGTTTCGGATCGAGCGGGATAGCAAAATCGCTCAAAAACCGGAGTACCCTTTCGATATCAGGCTCATACGAAACTGTAACAGCGATGATATCACTGTCACTTACCAGCTGCTGATTGTCCAGAGTGTACTTGCCGCCAGTATCCGCGAAATATCGTTCTGCAGTCCAGTTCGGATGCTCGTTCGTTATGCGCAGGAGCCCGTGCACAGCAAGGCTGGACATGGCGACATGGTAGGAGTTGGGATAGAAGATTGTGGCGCGGAAAACCGATGAGCGTTTTACAGGAAGCAGCCTTTTTTCTTTGCCGGTCACAGATTCCATGGCCGCTTACTTAAAAAGCTCCCGCAGCTTCTCTTCCTCTTTGTTTTGCTCTACAAGGTAAAACTCAGCCTGATCATTGACTTGAAAGAGTTCCAGCTGTTCCGAATCCTGGTAGCTTTGAATCTTGTTTTCCTGATGCTGCACAGTCATTAGATCGAGAACCTTTTTCTTGTACTCAGTATCAGAATTACCGAGGAGTTGTTCGCCCTTGCTTTCAATGATGTACACCAGTTCCAGCTTTCCGTTTTCCATTTTTTTGGCAGCGACAAAATCCGGATGAATCTTATATTCCTGCCATCCCTGAATGGAATACCCCTGCTTATTAGCCTTGTTTCTGAACCACCAGAGGATTTTTGCCTGATTGTCGAGTATGTCTCCGACTCTTCTTTCGAGTGAGTTCATAGTGGTCAACTCGATCTCATCAAAAAGGTAGTATTTCCAGGTGCGGGGTTCATTGCTTAAGCTGATGGTGTCAGTGTCAGGTATCTGATATCCGAGTTCCGGTTCATCAGAAACAGCAAGAACCAGCTTCTTTTTGTTCAGAAGATCCAGAAAAGTCGATTCTTCCTGTCTGTTGTTTTCATCTTTCACAAAACCGAAGAGCATTGAGGAGATAAAACTGTAATGTTGAGCAAGTCTGTCTTTGCGGATCTTTTTTTCCACAAGTTTTACATGCCTGGTCGCGCACTGTCTGGCTGAAAATGGATTATCAATCACTTCGCTGTAGCGGCGTGTCAGATAATCAATGCTGATCGCGTGATCATCAGTGTAGCCCGCCCGCTCTTCCACAGGCTTAGTGTGGCTTTCTGAGTCAAGAGTAATGATGAATCCTTTTCGTTCGCGGTTTTCCTCGCTCAGGGAGACCTCGATTTTTGAGATTTGTTCAACCGATGGATTGAAACCTGTGAAATCGATGCGGGATTTGATGTCCCGGGCGTAGGAAAACCGGCGCTTGCTGTCGCCGTTGTCGGTCAGCAGCCAGACCGGCAGATACAGAGCACCCCGGAGTCGATGTTCGGCAAATTCCTTGCGAATCTTGGCCGTGACAGACGGATTGACCTTCGCATTATCCGCCAGCTTGACTTTATCCACTAAGTCTTCTAAGCCTTCTTTCTTGAAACCGGCAGCCACGCGGCTGATCATTTCCCGGGTGCTGCCCTTGGAGTAATAGACATAGCTTTCATCAAGCTCTTGAATGCCGGTTTTCCGGGCATTGGGCTGGCGCAGGATGCGGCCGACCAGCTGTGTAATGCTGGTGTTGGAGTTGACATTGGGAATGATGCCGAGAATGTAGGCGAACGAGCAATCCCAACCTTCACGCAGGGCTTCCTTGGTGATGATGTAACGGAAAGCACAGTCTGAAGAAAACAGGTTGATGTCTTCAATATCGTTTTGAGAACTGGTTTTGATGGCTATTTCGTCTGGATTGATGCCCAGGTCTGTAAGATATTCCTTGACATCATGGCTGTGAACCCTGCCCTTACCGCGCTGGTCTATGCCTGTTGCTTCAACCTGGATCAAGGCCATGGGCCGGATGTAAATACCTGACGCACGGTGGAACGAAGCAGCAGCCTTTTCCAGTTTTTCCCTGCGCGCCTTGATTTCTTTCAGCATGGATTTCCAGTCATCTTCCTGCTTACTGGAAGGCGGCAGAATATGCATGTCGAGCTTGACCATTTCCTCGTCCTTGAGTTCTAAGCCGGTAATGGATACCAGAACATTCATTTCAGCCTTGGGCGTAGCTGAAAGGCCGAGCACCATTTCCGGATTGAGATTATCGATGGTTTTCCTGGCCATTTCCGAAAAGACTTTGTGAATTTCATCGATGATGATCAAAGGGCTCGATACGCGCATGGCGTTGCCCAGGCTGGTTTTAATAAGCGGGAAGATGGAATTGAGCGGTGCTATGCTGTCCAGATTCGGGAAGCGCTTCAATAGTTCCGCGTGCAGATCATTGCGATTGTCGGCCGGGAAAAAGCTCTCATAGCCTCCGGAGTCCTGGAACACTTTCAAGGCTTCCTTGCCGTTCGTCCTAGCTATGGACTGGATCATTACGAACAGGATCACCAGGTTTTCATCGATATCCTGAGTGGTCAGCCGCTGACCTTTTTCCAGAATCAGGGTGTGCCCACCGAC
>JAQTRI010000435.1 GCA_028711905.1 Candidatus Wallbacteria bacterium
GCTTCCTGGGCGATCATGCCCATGTAAGTCCCAGTCATGCCGCCCTGCTTGTCCGGGTCGCGCCACTGATATGTCACGCCGCGCAGCGAGGTCAGCTTGGAAAGCGCAGAGTTAATGGTGCTGATAGTTTTCTTCAGCCGCTCGTCGGAACTGATGGTCCAGAGATTACTGGTGGGCTTGGCTGCCGAATTGGTGGTCAGTTCCAGCTGATAATTTGGGGTTTCAGTGCCGATGCCGACCCTGCCGGTCATGGTTAAGGCCATGGGCAGGGTCCAGGAGGCCCCGTTCCATGCCCAAAAATCCAGATTGTCGGCGCTGCCTGAACGGATTGGAATATGCCAGTACTTGCCGTTGGTGTCATTGTGGATGTTCAGGATACCGCCGTTGGTGCCGTTCGAAGTGGCTGTGATGTGCAGCCCGCTGCTGACATATGCTTCACCTGTAGCCACATCCAGCCTCGCTCTTGGAGCGGCTGTGGCGATACCCACTCTTCCGTTCTCATCGAAGTTCATCCTCAGTGCTGTGGCCTGATCGCTGTAAATGCCGAACTGGTTGCGGTTTCCCGTGCCAGCTCCAGCGCCGATGTGCCACTTGTCGGTCGAATTGTATTGGAAGCGCAGCACAGGTGTGTTATCGCTGTTGTTGATAGTGATGCCGCCTGAAGTCCCCGTCACTTTCACTTCCAGCGTATTCTGGGGTTCGCTGGTGCCGATGCCGATATTGCCATTCCTGTCCCAGTACATGCGCTCATTCCAGGTCGAGCCGTTCCAATAGGAAATCAGCAGGTCGTCAGGATTGGAGGCGAATGCATCGCCCCGAGCTGCGAAGGTCCAGCCCTTGGTGGCTGTGTTGCCGAGAACTTTGGTGCCGTCACCCTTGGTCACCAGATTCAGGCCCACCTGGTGAGTAGCCACAGTACCGGGCGTGTCGATGCTCAGCGTGGCCGAATCCCCGGTATATACCTGGAGTTGTGAAGCCGGGGCTGCCGTCCCGATGCCGATCTTCCCGTCCACAATCAGCATCTCCGCAGTGGAGCATTTAGCACCTGCTGCATCCAGGCGCAATCCGCCTTTGAGCACCAGGTTGCCGTCAGAATCAATCTTTGCTATTTCTGTGTTTCCAGAGTCTCTGAAAGCAAATCCGCTCGTGCCGTCTGCTGAATCAAGCGTGGCAGTAATGTTCGCAGCATAGGAAAATCTGCACATATACAAAATTAAAATGAAAAGAATGGACATGTTTCTTTCCATGCAGAAATTGTATCGGCAGCAGTGGGAGATTGCTTAGAACGGAAGGGATGACATGCTTATTTAACAGATTATGGGGGATCAGATCACTGCAATGCGAAAAGCATCACCTTTCCAGTGATTGTGCCGCCTGAGGGTCCCATCCAGATCGATGTGATGTTGTTGGCAGTGTCAGTCCAGTAGCCAAAAGCCCTGCCATATCCCAGGTACCAGGCATTGGTGTGCCAGAAACAGGCTTCGCCGAAGCCGATGCGCCTGCGTCCGGTAACTGCGCTGATGGTGTATTCGAGGGTGAAATCAGCGTCGAGATTCCACCCGCTTCTGCCAGGGTAAAACCCATCGTTCCTTACATCAGACCCTTGAGCATCACCATCGTAGTAAGCGATCGATTTATATCCTGCTGCCGACCCGTTCGGCCGGATCAGAATGTACCTGTCTGATCCGCCGGCGGCAAGGGAACCCTGGAAGAAGATTTTGTACATCTTCTGAGTGTTCCCGTCCAATCCGCTGAATGTGTACCCTGCTGATGCTGACAGATCAACTTCTGCAACCTTCATCCAGATATTATTGGCCTTGATGCTGCCGTTCACTTCCAGCGAAGCCCCGGGGTTGGTTGTGCCGATGCCGACCTTGCCGGAGGGATCGATGATGATCCTTGCCATGCCGCTGTCCTGATCCCAGATGGTCAATCCGCCTTTTTTTCCAACTCCCCCGTCCGTTCCCGGCACCACAATCCCCCATGCCCCACCTCCGGAAATAGTGTTGCTGATAAAGATACCGACGGAATTGCCTGAATTGCCGATAGCGCGGATGGCATTATAGTCGTCGTTTTTCACTTCCAGCTTGAAAGTCAGCTCACTGGTCCCGAGTCCTATGGCGTTTGCGGTCAGAATCCCGTTGGAATCAATGCGCGCCTGCTCCGCTGAAGACGAATCTCTGAACGAAAACCCGCTCGTCCCATCGGAAGAGTCCAGCGTGGCTGTGATGTCCGCAGCAAAGACGAATTCCGCATACAGCAGCATTAGAACTACTATCAGTGCTCGCCATCTAACGGCCATTTTCAAGTTCCTGAAGCCTGGCATTTATTGCCGAGTTATCGCTTTCGAGTTTTTGAATTACATTGTTCAGCATCTGGTTCTGAACCTTCAGTTCCTGAACGGCTTTAGTCAGTACAGCAGTCAATTCCTGCAAGCTGATGGACTTACTTTGCTCCGGGCTGCCGGAACCCGTGACCAGTTCAGGGAATAATTGTTCCATCTCTTGAGCGATGAAACCATAGTGAATACCGTCCCCCATCCTTTTGGTATCTTTCCATCGGAAACTGACGGGCCGCAACTGCATCAGCCGCTCTACAGCCTCGCCCTCTACTGCCGAGACATCTTTTTTCAGCCTCTGATCCGAGCGCAGGGAAAGCCCGCTGTAAAACAAGCTGGCACAGCAGATGTCCCATGTAGCCAAACCACCGCCCCAGCCTACTGGCCAGTCCTGGTAGTTGGCCCCGCCGTTTCCGGCGATGATCGCAGTAGTCTGCGAACCGCTCTGTGTGACATGAAGCCTGGCTGAAGGATTTTGCAGTCCCATACCGATACTGCCGCCGCTTGAGATGCACATCCGTGGTTCCCAGCCTGTATAGAAGTCGAGCCCATACTGGTTTCCCCCTGCGCTGCGCTTCGAGCCGATCGATTCACCGGATGCGTTGCCGAAGGAGATTCCGTGGTAAGCTCCGCCGCCTGTTGCGCCGGTGTCGGAATTGGACTGATCGACATTCATGTAACCGTCGACACTCATGCTCTGCTGAGGATCGGTGGTGCCGATGCCGATTTTTCCGTCCACGATCAGCATTTCGGCAGTAATGCACTTGACTCCTGCCGAATCGAGGCGCAACCCGCTGCGGAATACTGCACATCCGGAAATTTCGAGCGATGCCCCAGGATTAGTTGTTCCGATTCCGACATTGCCGGACGGGTCCATGTATATACGCGAGATCGCGTCTCCGGTGGTGATCGTGAACAAAGAAAGCGCTCCCTGCCGGGTTCCCCCTCCCCCGTGATTGACATTGACGAATTCAATGCCTGCCACCGCTGCTCCCGAAGAGTTGTGGCCCATGACCCCTGTGACATTATTCGGCGTGCTGTCAGTACTGGCAAGCATCCGGGTGGAGCCGAATCCCAGGCACGTGGCATTGGCGACTGAAAA
>JAQTRI010000436.1 GCA_028711905.1 Candidatus Wallbacteria bacterium
AGGCGTCCTGCGGCCATCGGACGGATCTGACACCTGGTCTGTCAGCGAATACACTATCGGCAGTTCCCCCTCTGTCAAGCACTTCATCTTCGCTTCCTGTCTGACTGTCAGCAGTGGCTACTGGGACTGGTGTTTTGGCAAGGGCCTAAGAACCGTTCTGGGGTATAGGGAATCAGTTTCCAATGCCGAGTGCTGGCATATGGCCAAAAATCTACCCGCCAGAATCGCCTATAAAAGTATCGAAGACAGTGCCGGACATATCAAGGCCTGGTTGTCATGCAATGATTATTCTTATACAACTGATTACAAGGCTACGGCTATGGGCTATAACAGTTACGGATCTCTTAAATTCTGGAACTGGCTGGATCGTGACGCCGCCAGAAATGGGGAATGCCTGTTTCGTTCTGGGAATCTTGATGTCTGTGTTCCAGAGAGCAAGTTCTCAGGCATGATTGAAAGAAGCATGCCTGTTCTTTACGGTATCAGTGATCAGAGATCAGTTGCACCTGCCGGAGAGTTGAAGATCGACTTTGCCGGCCTGGATTTACGGCAGGCCTCTGCGCTCGCTTATGAAACCATTGAACGCAGCGGCGGATTGCCCGGAGATTACACCGCACTCACAGTCCGCGAGCTGCGGATGGAAGACATTAACGGGGATGCAGCCGAAACTGTCTGCTACAGTTTCCTGTGGGAAAGAAATTATCTTGGCACGCCAGTTTCCGGCTATCGAGGCGACATAGCACGCGTGACGGTGTCCGGCGATGGAGATGTGCAGCACTGTGAAGTCATCAGGCGCAATCTGAGCGCAGATGGATCATCCAGAGAAAGCATCATGACTGCTGCAGAGGCTATATCACTGGCAAGTGCTGAGATCGGCAACGAGATCCGCGGAACAGACAGACTGGCTGTGACTGATATTGATCTTGTGTATTACAGCCCTGATGAAGCTGCAACATCAATTCGTTACATTCCGGCTTACAGGCTTACGATATCAGGATCATGGTTCATATTTATCGATGCGGCAAACGGAAGGTTGATCAGATAAATGAGATTTCAGGATTACCGAATCGCCGGCATGATCATGCATGCTGCTCATTTTGACATTTTTTGATTGCCGGAGTAATTTGAGAGTATCAATTCCTGGAGAGTTTTATGAAAACCGATCAGCTTCTGAATAATCTCATGCAGAACGCAAGTCCTTCCGGTAGCGAAGGTTCCTGCGCCCGTGTGCTGAAAGATCATTTTAAAAAAAGCCCTGTCAAAATTTCCGGCGATATGATCGGCAATGTCGAGATGAGTCTGCAAACCGGAAAATCTCTCGGCACTGTCATGCTCACAGCCCATATCGATGAGATCGGCTTCATGGTCCGCTACATAGATGACAACGGCTTTATCCATTTTTCTACAGTCGGCGGCTGGGATCCTTGTGTGATTCCCGGCTGCAGGGTTACCTTCCAGGGGAAAAAGGGGCTTGTACAAGGTGTGATCGGCAGAACTGCGATTCATCTGCTGGACGCAAAAGACCGTGACAGGCCCGTAAAGCTGGAAGATCTTTTCATTGACATCGGCTGCGCCAAAAAAAAAGAGGCTGAAGCCCTGCTGCAGCTTGGTGATGTGGGAGTCGTTGATTCCGGAACGCTCGCTCTTAATGGTGATCGCGTGGCCTGCAGAGGCGCGGACGATAAAATCGGTGTTTACATCATCTCCCGTGTACTGGAAAACTTGTCACGCAAGGTTGATTCCTTGAAATTCAATGTCTGCGGCTTAGCCACCACCCAGGAAGAAATCGGCGGTCGTGGAGCAGCGGCAGGGGCATACCGGATCAAACCCGATCTCTGTATCGCGCTTGATGTCACGCATGCTGTTGATTTCCCTGAAATCGACAGGAAGAAGCACCATGATATCTCTCTGGGAAAAGGTCCTGTCATCACCCTGGGTCCAATTCTTCATCCATGGATAACAGACAGACTCAGGAAAACCGCGCAAAAGCTGAAAATCAAAACTCAGATCGAAACCACGCAACGCTTTACCGGCACTGACGCAGACGATATTCAGAAGAACAGGGGTGGAATACCTACTGGATTGATAGGAATTCCCTTGCGTTACATGCACACTCCGTCCGAAGTTTATAGCGAGAATGATATTGCGGACATCATCAAGCTGCTGGAACGCTTTGTGCTTGATCTGGATCGCATGCCGGACTTCAGAATCGCGTGAATTATGTGTTCTCGCGGGGTAAAAGCCGGCGAATCCAAAGTACGATACCAGCTGATGCGGCAAGAATTACTATTCCGAGCAGCCATTTTTCCATTTTCGCAAGCACTTCTCTGGTAACTCCCGGCTTGAAGGCGCTGTTTTCATTGATAACAGGCGGAATCAAAGTTTCACAATTTTGTTTGTGCCAGTTCTGCTGATTTATCATACCGGCTATGTCATACTTTGGAAATTGAATATCCGCAGCACCGAAATACAGTTTTACGCCTCCTTCAGGAGCGGCGAAAGCCAGAAGTCTCTTAGCCCATTCGAACCTGATTTCTCTGATGTTCAGTGGAGGATTGTCGGCGTTGACGATCTGGAACTTGAAAAATTCCTGTCTGGATGTCCGGCCGAGAATGTAATCTTGCGAAGAAACTCCTCCCTCGATGGGCATATGATAAATATGATCATCGAAAATGAATTTAAAGGAACCGTCTTTTCCACTGTCACTTTGCTGAGCCCGCACCCTTCTCATGAAATAACCGCTTTCAACGCTGAAATATACCTTTTCAAGAGGCAACCCTGCCTGAATCACAACAAAAGAGTTTTTCTGCTCATCAGTTTCGATCTTCAGGTCTGAAAAAGTTCTTGTATCATAAACAACTCTCTCGGGCTCGTTATTGAAAGCTCTGGCATTGATGAAGGAAATCCGTGGAGGCTTTGGGATATCCTTGCTGTTAACCGGCACATCATCCCTGTTCACAGGAGATCCCGGATCGATCAGCGTAATACGGAAATTGCGAAAATAGCACTTTTTAATGTCAATATCTGTTTTGCGCAGTTTTACACGGCTGGACATATCGTAGATATTGCCTGCAGCACAAACTTCCCAGGTGTTTCCATTACCGTTTTCCACAGTTATCAACCGCTGGAAATCACGGCCATCGATTTCGAACCGGAGTTGATCGACAGGTGAATACTCTTGAGGAAGAGTCGCGAGTACCACTTCGACACTGCCGTTAAGACTATATTTATCAATCGTCAGATTGAAAAATCGGTCCTGCTCACCAGGATAGATCGCTCTGACAATGGTGTAAGGCACTTCGACCCCGCTCTGGCTGAACAGTCTGATATCGGTTAAATCATTATTACTGCAACCGCGGATGACATCAGCTGTGATCGGCAGAAGATAAAGCCGCCCTGGTTTCAATGAGTCCGGGAGAACTGAGAAGTATCGAAATG
>JAQTRI010000045.1 GCA_028711905.1 Candidatus Wallbacteria bacterium
CGGTCTTCTCTAAGCGTGACTTCTACGCTGTATAATTTACCGTCCCGAAAAAGGCTGAAATTTGAATCTGCTCCATTTGCCGATTGCAGGAGCAGCAGCAATACAACCAGAAACAGAACCGTTTGTTTCATTATTCCTCTCTTACTATACCAGGACACCGCCACAAATCCTGGTCCTGGTGAAGCAGAAACCTGTCCCAGAAAGGAAAATCGCGGCACTGAGCCGGTCTCGCCGGATATATTCCGCATCTGTTTTCGTCCCGGTCAAAAAAGCAGCAGAAAAATTCGGTTCCTATTGCGTATTCGCATAAAGAAAGCCTGTAACCGATCTTTACTGTAAACCGCTTCAGAAACTCTTCCTCTTCCTGGTTCAGAAACCGGCATATCTGACTTACCTCTGTTTTTTTCAGAAAAATATAACCGGACTCTCCCCTGCAGCACAGGCCTTTACAATTGAGACAGGCCTCCTCAACGAATGCATATGGAAAGCCTTTTTTTTTAATTACTGCCATTCTGTCCGCCCAACTGAGTTTGATCTGCGCCCAAACAAAGAACTTTGCCAGGTCAAATCATGCATTACGGTTTCGCATATTCTTTAGCCGCTGAAAAGGCAACAACATTTTATCATATAACAGGCACTTTTGTGTCCTCCTGGTTTGGGCACAGAGCCTCCGCGGTAAACTGGTCCTGATCAATTGTTTTTCAATCACAATTTTTCGTATTTCATTCTCGCAATGCTTAGAGAAATGACTATTTACTCATTGGTCATTGTGTCACAATCTATACTTGATTTAATCTGAGTTTTATCAGATTCTTTTTTATGGTCGATATAAATTCTGTTGCAACTACATTTCTAATCACGGGAGGGCATTGATGGCAACCAAGACCGCAGCAAAGAAACCGGCAGCAAAGAAACCAGCTGCCAAGAAACCAGCTGCCAAGAAACCCGCCGCCAAGAAACCGGCAGCAAAAAAACCGGCAGCAAAGAAACCGGCAGCAAAGAAACCAGCTGCAAAGAAACCGGCTGCAAAAAAACCGGCTGTGAAAAAAGTCGCTGCTAAAAAACCGGCTGCAAAGAAACCGGCAGCAAAGAAACCGGCTGTGAAAAAAGCCTGATATTTGCTTCTTGATTCAGGGAAGTTGTTTCTGTTTTCAGTTCATCCTGAACCTGAACAGGGCGACCCCCTATGAAATACCTGGGCCCGTGAGGCGCACAACGCAGGAGGAGGAGAACTCCGCGGACGCCTGACGGGCATGGTATTTTTTCCTGAGTTATTGCCTTATGCCTGAATTCCGCAATCCTGCTCTTACTGTTGATGCTGTCATATACCGGCGAAGTGTTCCGGCATTGCTTTTGATCCGCCGAAAAAACCAGCCCTTTCAAGGTTTCTGGGCTCTTCCTGGAGGTTTCGTTGAATACGGAGAAACTGTTGAAAATGCCTGTAGAAGAGAAGCGTTGGAAGAAACCGGACTCGTTCTTTCAGAAATCTCCCTGCTGAGTGTTTATTCTGACCCGGATCGCGATCCCCGTTTTCATACAGTAAGCATTGTCTTTTCGGCTTATGTACCTGATCTTTCCAAAGCGGTCGCCTCTGATGATGCTTGCGAAACAGGAGTGTTCGATCTTTCCGATGTCCTGAACCAGAAACTGGCTTTTGACCACAGACAGATTGTCAGAGATTTTCTGAGCCTGAAACACCTAATTTTTTGAGCGCTTCTTCAAGCAGATTGGCGATCATCTTCTGCCGGTATTCTGCGGTTGAACGGACATCAGTAATAGGGGCACATTCTCTGCCGATAATATCACACGCTTCGCGAAGTTGTTTGAAAGACACCTTTTCTCCGCATCGGTCCAAGTGTTCGGCTGTCTTTTTAGCCAGCAGGGGCGTCTTGGAAACAGCACCTGCGCAGATGCTGTATCTGGCGGTAATCCTTACTGCCAGCGACACCTTGCTGATAGCAAGAGCCCGTCTCTGACCCATCTTGAAAAACACACCACGCCCTTTTTCGGCAGGCAGAAAAACTCTGCGCAGAAACTCGCCTTTTTTCAGGCTGTTAGTTCCTGGACCGGTAAAAAAATCATCAAAGGCCACTTCTCGAGCCGCTTCACTACACACCAGTTCAAGTTCAGCGTTCCCTGCCATCAGTGGCGGCAAAGTGTCTCCGGCTGGTGAAGAATTGACAATATTTCCCGCAAGAGTACCTGTAGTCCTGATCTGCCAGGAACCCACCTCTGTGCATGCGGCTACAAGTTCCGGGTAATATTCCCTGATCACTTGCGAGCGCATGACTTCTGCATGAGTAACAGCCCCCCCAATGGAAATCCGGTTACCTTCGCGGGTGATACCCTTCAGTTCCTTCAGCTCGTTAATGCATATAAAAGGTGCCTGATTCAGAAAACCGTTTTTATAGCGAATCATCAGAACGGTTCCGCCATTGACTATATGATATTCCGGCAGTTCACGCAGCATAGACAGCAGTTCTTGTTCGTTTCCGGGTCTGATCATGACATTCATGTGCAGTTCATTCTCCCGATCACTTTTTCCACAGCCTTGAAAATTTTATCATATCCTGTACACCGGCAAAGATTTCCTGCTAACGCTCTGGCGATCTCATCTCTTGTCGGTGCAGGGTTTGAAAGAAGCAGAGCATAAGCAGTCAGCACCATTCCAGGAGTACAAAACCCGCATTGTACAGCTCCTTCTTCCAGGAAAGCCTGCTGTATCGGATGAAGTTCACCATTCTGTTCAAGGCCTTCAATGGTTAAAACATTTTTGCCGTCAATCCATGACAGCGGTGTAATGCATGAAGCCACTGGCTGATTGTCGACCAGAACAGTACATGCCCCGCACTCCCCTTTGCCGCAACCCTCTTTTACTCCGTTCAGGTTAAGTTCGTTGCGCAGAAAGTCTCCCAGCATTTCCACTCCGCTGGTTTCATAAAATACCGTCTTACCATTAACAACAAATTCTATCTTCATATGCGCTCCTGCAATAAAATCTAACAAACCCTGCTATCTCTTTCAACAGTATTGTTTGTGACCAAACTCCACTGTACAATGTCATGACGGTCACTAAATGAAAAAAAATGCCGAACTCCACCTGCTGCTCCTTTTCATTTGTTCTCTCTTTTTTCCTTCATCTCTTCCGGCATATCAGATTCTCCGTTCCCCCGATATCCAGAGGGTAATCACCACTGAACATTTCAACATTTTTTTCACTAAAGGTCGAGAACAATCCGCTCAATACATTGCTGCCCTTTCCGAAGAGGAATATCTTCGATTAAAAACTGTTTTTTCCTATGCCCTTTCAGAAAAAGTTCCTGTGATCATCGACAGTTTCAATGAGTATTCCTTTGGCGATGCGGATCCGTTCACAGATGTCATCAGAATTAATGAATTCGTTGATCTGTCCTCTGATTCATCTCTGTCAGTTCCTTATCGAGAACTCATCGGGCATGAGTTGGCCCACATCTTCACATTCAAAGTCCTTTCAAAAAAAATCAATCTGATAAAACGCATGACTGGTTTAGGCTTCATGCCTATGTGGCTGATTGAGGGCATTGCTCAGTATGCCGGTGAAACATGGAATCCAGGCCATGATGCCTATATGCGTTCAATCGTGGCAGACAGCAACTTTCTCAGTCTGCACGATCTGTATTCTTTTTACCACTTCAACATCGAGGACAAGCACCGTGGATACATGGAAAGCTATGCCTTAGTCAAATATCTGTTTGACATTGTAATCCCCGGCAAACTGGACGAATTTCTCACAGCTTTTTCGCTTGATCCTTTCCGTCTCAATCATGTGCTCAAAAGTTTATGCGGAAAAACCGAAACCCAGATTTATCATGATTATCTGACTTATTATGAAAATCTGTGGCCCAAGGTAACCACTTGTTTTACAGGCAGCAGTGATACTCTGGAACTGCCCTTGAATTACATGCGCCATCCGCGTTTTTCTCCTGACGGCCATCATATCGCTTTTATCGGCGGCAGAGGTAAGGAGTCTCATTATCGCAATCTTTACCTGTATTCCCTGGAAACAAAAGAATGCCGGCGTCTGTTGGAAAACATCGATTCAGGGTATTCATTCTCGCCTGACGGCTCTAAAATCGCCTATTCCCATCTTTATTTTTCCAATACTTCGCGAAGATATCTGTACGATTTATGCGTTCTGGACCTCAGAAGCGGCAGACATAAGCGAATAACAACAGACCTCTCCGCGCGTTTTCCCTGCTTTCTTGACGATACTCGCATTGCGTTCGTAACCTTTCATCACCTTGGGCAGGGGATCAGTGTTCTTGACATGGATAGAGAAACAATCAGCAATCTTTTACCTGAGCAGAAAGGCTATTTTTTCTTTTCTCTTCGTTCTTTCAAAGGATCTGTTTACGCCGGCTCTTTCGATGGTTCAAGCCGTCAGGTTCTCCGCATCAACAGCTCATCAGGAGCTGTTTTTCCCCTGACAAATTTTTCAGGAGACAACCGTCTGCCGATCGCAACAGACGAAGGTATATTCTTCCTGAGAATTTCGCATGAAAAACCTTCTGAAATTTACCAGTTGCGCTACCTTCCTGATACCGGCAATGCAGATATTAATGAAATTTATTTCAACCGTCCTAACAGCTGCCGCCGCTTTTTCTGTTCGCCAAAGGATATTTTTGATTTTGATGTTTTTGGAGAACAGGTGGTTTTTACCGAATATGGAAAGAAAGGCTTCTGTATCAAACTGGCTTCCTTGTCCGGATTTCAGGCAGAAGAGGTTTTTCCTCTTCCTTCAGGGAATCGGCAACAGGACATGCTGCGTCCTGCGGATTACCCTGTTGCCAGTTATCAGAGGCGGGCTCGAATCTCAGGATTCACTCCCTGGGCCGAATACGATGATGAAGCAAGGGTCGGTCTTCTTGTTGCCGGTGAAGATTTTCTTTCATACAACAGGATTTACGGAAAACTTTTTTATAATCTGGAGAATCGCAGAATTGGCGAAACTATTACTTTCACTTCGAAAAGCCTTCCGTGTCAAATCAATTTTTCCTTTGAAAACAATGTATATCAGAGTCGTTATGGTAACAGCGACTATTTGAAAAGACGGCAGGATGTCGACTTGAATTTTGAATATTCCCTCAATCCGAAAGAACTGCTTTTCTGGGGGCTGGAAAACAAGAGAATCAGCAGCGTGGAACTGGATCCCCCTGTCTGGCCGGAACCTTTTCAGGGAAGCATCAACCTTCTCAAGTGCGGCTACAAGTTTTTTAAGCTCCGTCCTTCCCCTGACTGGGACATCAATCCCAGGGATGGCAGGTTTCTGCGCCTTGAACTTCGCTTAGCAGATGACCTGCTCAATTCAGAAGTCACTTACTGGGAACATCGTGTCCAGTACGATGAGTACCTGCCTCTGCGGCATGATCCCCAGACACTGTTCCTGCGCATGGTCAGCGGAGAAAAGCATTCGATCAGCAATATCAACACACCTATTCTTTACGGTATTGGAGGCGTTTCTTCAGTCCGCGGCTTCAATTCTGATACTCTTTTCGGAAGTAAATATGCTCTTTTGAATCTGGAATACCGGTTTCCGTTAAAAACAATTCTTCTGCGCCCGAAAATGGGCTATTTATATCTCAACAAATTGTTCGGCTCAATCTTCCTTGACGCTGGAAACGCTTGGTATGACGATTTCAACAGCCAGGACATGATCGCCAGTACTGGTATAGAATTCCGGCTCAAAAGCCTTCTGCTGGGCAAAGTCACGGTACTCAGCAGTATCGGCTTTTCCAGGCAGATACGAAACGGCGATGATCTTTCCAGTTTCGTAAAATTTGATCTGCCTAATTTTTGATGTGTGTTGTTTTTTGGAGTTATTTCAGAATGAGAAGATGACCGTCTGGAAACAGCCGGCTTGTATCTGAGCGGCAGGAAGTAAGTATGAGCTGTGATCCTGGAAAAACTTCAATCAACCCTTTTTGTCTGCTGCTGTCAAAGGATTCCAGGAATTCATCAAACAACATGATTGGCGCACAGGCGCTCTGCTTTCTCAAATACTCAGCCTGGGCAATTTTAAGCAAAAAAACGACATGTTTTGTTTCTCCTGACGATGCGTAATAGCGCAAATCGCGACCTTGATAAAAAATCTTGATGTCATCAAGTTGGGGACCGAAAAGCATTCTTTTCCTTTTTTCTTCGTCCCGGCTCAGCTCCTCGCTCTTTTGTCTGAGAACCCCTGCTATGGACTCTGCGCTGCCGCTGGTAACATTCCCTGCAGTAGTGGCGTACCCGAGTTTAATGTCTGCTCCGGGACCTGCTGCCAGCAATTTATTAAGCTGATTCAAATACCGGATCCTGTTCCTGATTATCTCACTGGCCTTTCTGATCCACTCTTCCGTCCACGCAGGGTTATTTTCACCCTTGCGAAGAAGAAAATATCTAGTCCTGTGCAAACGCCCGAATGTTTCCAGCAATGTTGAATATTCAGGATCAGTTTCACTCAGGGCCCGGTCTAAATACTGGCGCCTCAATCCGGCCTCCTGTTTAAAAACAGAAAGATCTTCCGGCAGAAACAACATAACAGGATTTCTTCGCCTGCGGTCTTTGTCCTGGTAAATTCGTTTCCCATTACGAAAAAACTGCTTTTTTCCTCCAGAGAAAACAAGTTCTACTTCTTCGCCTAATTCCTGATTGTTGTTAGAACATTTTCCCTTTATCGCTGCGTTTTCTTCCCCCTGCCTTATCAAAGGCTGTAACCCAGGCCGAAAACTTTTTCCTGTTTGCAGCAGGCAATAAATCGCTTCCAGAAGATTGGTTTTACCTGCTCCATTTTTACCAACAATCAAATTCATTCCGCCATGAAAGTGAAATTCTCCAGCAGAAAAATTTCTAAAATTTTTTATCTTCAATTGATTCAGCACACAGGCTCCCAACAAACGGAATCAATCTGTTTTTTATTGGCGAGAAACACAAAACACAAATGCGGATATTGACAGCAAAAAACATTACTAACAGGTTTATCCACAAGGGTTTTTTCGTTGTACCACAACATTTATACGCTTCCTCAATACCGGTCTGTCCACAGGCTGTTGATAACTTTTCTATCCATCAATCAGACGAATAATATTATCCAGTTCTGCTTTGAATTCCAGATCCGTTTTCAGCATATTGGAAATTCTTTTGCAGGCGTGCATTACTGTTGTATGATCCCGTCCCCCGAATTCTCTTCCTATTGCGGGCAGTGATTCGCTTGTGAATTCTCTGGAAAGATACATGGCAATCTGTCTGGGAAAAGCAATGTTCTGACTTCTGTTCTTGGTTTTCATGTCGGACAGCTTGATTTTGAAATATGAAGCAACTGCTCTCTGAATATCTTCTATGATGATTTTTTTCTGGTTGGTTGCAAGCATATCTCTCAGCACATCATCTATCAAACCAGGTGTAACTCTCATTTTATTAAGTGATGCAAAGGCGCAGACGCGAATAAAGGCTCCTTCCAGTTTTCTGATGTTGGAAACAATTTTTTTGGAAAGATAGATGACAGCATCATTATCAATGGATATCCCTTTCTGTACAGCCTCGTTTTTCAAGATCGCAACCCGTAGTTCCAGATCTGGAGATTTTATGTCTGCTATCATCCCTGATTCGAATCTGCTGACCAGACGGTCTTCGAGCTTCTGAATCAATCCTGGAGGACGGTCAGATGAAATAACTATTTGTTTATCCCGATCATACAACTCATTAAATGTATGAAAAAATTCTTCCTGTGTTCTTTCTTTTCCTACTAGAAACTGTATGTCGTCTATCAGCAGAACATCAACACTACGATATTTTACATGAAAATCTGAAATCCAGTTGTTCATTATTGAAGCTATCAATTCATTGGTAAACTGTTCAGCCGAAGTATAAATTACCCGTGCAGAATTATTTTTTTTCAAAGTCCTGTGGGCGATGGCTTTCATCAGATGCGTCTTACCCAAGCCTACACCGCCATAGATAAAAAGTGGATTATAAGCCTTACCCAAGTCTTCCGCTACAGCTAATGCCGCGGCCAGAGCCATCTCATTGCTGCTGCCACCAATGAAGTTTTCGAAAGTATATTTTGGATTCAGTATCTGATCATCGCTGGTTTTCAGGTCCGGCAGTTTACTTTCTTCAAAGTCTTTACCATCATCGATCTCAGAATCAAATTCCTCACTGACTTTTATTTTTAGCTCCTCGACATTGCTCCATTCTGGTATGGCTCTTATTATTTCCAGGATTAAATCCTGGTATTTTTCCTTGATTCTTTTTTCGATAAAATCATTGTAAACACCGATAAAAACTGTATTTCCCTCCCGGTTCAGTAAGCGCATATTCTTCAAATAGCTTTCAAAAGAAGCTTCTGTTGTAAACCCTTTCAGATTTTCTAAAACAGTATTCCATTTTTTCTGCATGGTGCTGCCTCCGGGCTAAAAACTCTTTTTTCCAATTTTGTGTTATTAAGCATATCAATCAACAATTTATCAACTTTAAGCGTATCCTTGTTTATCCACATTATCAACAGATTTATCCACAGTTGATTTTTCCCGTGGTTACAGTCTTTTTCTTGTTGCGGTGGATCATACCTTTCTTTCTGTGGAAAAAAAACTGTGCACGATAAAAATATTGATGCATGGTATCGAAGTTATGCACAGATTACAACACAGTGTGCACAGGGAAGCACACAAGCATGTGAATCCATATAAACTTGACATGCAAACAAATACAACTTCTTTCCACAAGTACACAGGCTTTATGATTACTATTATGTATTTAATTTATTATATTTTATAACTCATATTCATCCGTTTATCATCCTGTCACATTCCTTGTTTGACAAACAAAAAATGCCGCTATACCATTCCTGCATCAGATTATACCGGAGGGCTTGATTTCATGCACGCCGCCTTGATCAGTCTAGGATCTCTGGGTTTTTTGTTTGGTCTTATATTAGCTGTTGCTTCTTATATCTTCAGGGTTGAAACAGATGAGCGCATTGTTCGTATCGCTGAAGCTTTACCAGGTGCTAACTGCGGAGGCTGTGGATTTCCTGGCTGTACCGGCTATGCTGAAGCGATTGTTAAAAAAGGCGCTTCTCTGTCTCTTTGCTCTCCTGGAGGTACTCCTGTCTTAAAGAGCATTGAAACCATTATGGGGGCCTCTTCCGGCACAGTCTTGAAAAAAGTGGCTTTTGTCCGCTGCCGTGGCGGAAATTCATTGACTCGTAAAAGTTTTAACTATGTCGGAATTCATGATTGTGCAGCAGCTAACCTTGTTGCCTGCGGGGATAAATCCTGTTCTTTTGGTTGTCTGGGTTATGCAACTTGTGTGGCTTCATGCCCGTTTGGCGCAATGACTATGTCGCAGGAAGGCCTTCCTGTTGTTAATCCGGATCTCTGCACAGGCTGCGGTAAGTGTCTTGGCTCATGCCCTCGTGGTCTGATAGTACTGGTTCCTGCGGAAAAAAAAGTTCATGTTGCCTGCATCTCGAAAGATAACGGGCCTGCTGTCAAAAAAGTTTGTGAAACAGGCTGTATTGCTTGCAGAATTTGTGAAAAGGTCTGTCCGGTTGATGCCATTTCTGTTAAGGACAATTATGCTTCTATTGATTATGAAAAGTGCATTGAATGTATGCTCTGTGTCGGGAAATGCCCGGTCAAGGTTATTCAGGGCGAACCGCGTGAGAAAAAAATAGCTTTGATTGGTAATGAGTGCATTGGTTGCACGATATGTGTCAAAGCGTGTCCAGTGGCGGCAATTTCCGGTGAGAGAAAAGCGAAACATGTTGTCGATAAAACAAAATGCATCGGGTGTGGCCTTTGTATCAGCAAATGTCCAAAAAAGGCCATTTCTCTGCTAAAGGCTTGATGCAAAAAATCGCGCTTTATTGTTCGGCTGAAAAGGGTTGTTATCATTGCGGGCTTTGCCCTCATTCATGCACATTATCATCAGGTCAGACAGGTTTATGCGGTGTTCGCACAGCATATGAAAGTGGGATTTTCAGTGAAAATTATGCTCTTGTAACAGCAATGGCCTTAGATCCGATTGAAAAAAAACCCTTGTATCATTTTTATCCGGGAACCAAAATTCTTTCTATTGGATCCGCTGGGTGTAATTTGAGATGCTGTTTTTGTCAGAATCACGAAATTTCTCAAGCAAACCCGGGCGGAAAAACAATTCTTCCTGAAGAAATGGTCAACCAGGCTGGTAAAAACGGCAGTATTGGTGTCGCTTATACATATAATGAACCATCGATCTGGTTTGAGTTTGTACTGGATTGCAGCAGGCTGGTCAGGAAAGCCGGATTAAAAAATGTTCTGGTCACAAATGGTTACATTTCGTCTGAACCTCTTGAGGAGATAATTGGCTGTATTGATGCCATGAATATTGATTTGAAATCCATGAATCATGAAACTTACAGAAAAATCTGCGGGGGTGAACTGGATCCGGTTCTTCAAACCATAAGACGCGCGTCTGAACTGACTCATTTGGAAGTGACTCATCTGGTCGTTCCGGAAGTCAATGACAGGATTGAAGAATTTGATCTGCTGCTGGATTTCATGAAAGAGCTGAAAGGAAACCCGGTTTTGCACATTTCAAGATATCATCCGGGATTTCAATACCATAAACCCGCGACCGATATCTCTGTGCTGAATAAATTCTATTGCCGGGCAAAAGAAAGGCTGTCTTTTGTATATCTGGGAAATGTATCTGATTCAAGAGCTTCTTCCACTACATGTCCGTCTTGTGGTAAAATCGTGATCGAAAGAAGCGGTTATCAGATCACGAATCTGATGAACAGCAGCAATTGCCCAGAATGTGGACGGCAAATCTCGGGAGTGTTTCAGTGAAAAATTTTTCTTTTGAATGGGAAGGCCATACCAGCAAACCAAAAGCAATAGATAGAATTGTGATTTATCTGATCTGGATTGTTGTAATACTGCTGATAATTGGCTTAGGGATTCTTGTCAATCGCCAAATGGAAACCAGAGGGGCGGAAAATCACCTCATTGTTACCAGAAAAATGGAAACGGAACAACCGATCAGTCTTTTAGAAAAGATTACGGCAGAAGCGTCTCTTATAACTGAAGAATCTCAGATCAGAGAAGTTCCGCCGTTGGATAGTGCGACTTACACGGTGAGACTGAACACAAAGTACCAGTCATTCAGGAACGCCAATCAAGAAGCTTTGACCTATCTGGACCGTAATTTCAAAGTACAGATCGTTCCAGAAGGAGAAGGATATTTTATTGAACTGGAAGAGTTCGATAGACACGAAGAAGGCTCCAGAATTGTGGACTCACTCCGTGCGGCCAGAGTCGATGCCTCGCTGGTTGAAAGAAGCAAGGAAGGGCTTATCCCGCAGAAAAATCTGGAAGAAGAACTGTTGCAGCTGAAAAAGCTAAGCCCGAAACCAGGTGTCAAACAAACGACAGAAGTGCTTGTTGAACAGACCAAGGTGGAAGGCAGTCAGGCACTTTCCCCAAGTACCGAAGAAATAAAGGAAGAAATAAAGCCCTCCTTTGTCGCGAAACAGGAATCTACTCCCATCGTTGTGGATTCTCGGGAGATGTCATTTATCAAGGACAAGGAAATGAGCACAATGGAAAGGCCGAAAACCATTCGTGGAGCTGATTATTCTCTTCAGGCAGGAGCATATCGCTTGATTGAAGGAGCTGAGAAACTCGCTCAATTTTTAACTGAAAAAAGTGGATTTTCAGCATATGTGCTGAGGAGAGACGGACTTTATAAAGTATATTGCGGTCAGTTTTCAACCTATGAAAAGGCCAGAGCCGGATACGACCAACTACCTGTGTTGAGCTTTGAAGGCGGAGAGATATCTTTTTTTATCGTAAGAGTATCAGACTGATACAGCGGGAAAAACCAGAAATCTGGTGATTGATAAACTAATGGAGGTTTGAAATGAGCAAAGAAAAAAAGGTCAAAGAGTATGACCCGGAAAAGTCTTACATTATGGGAGAACACATCTTTCATAAAGGGTTTGATGAAATCGGCGAAATCGTTGGAACAGGTATGACCACTGACCAGATTAAGAATATTGTGGTTGTGTTTCCTAAAGCCGGACAGAAACGGCTGGTAATCGATTACAAAAAAAACAACTGATCCAGGCGCGACATTTACCGCTATTCTTTTACTAAGTGGGGATAGTTGATTGACAGAGAATGGGTTCATTTCTGAACTGAGAAAAAGAATTCTCATTGGCGATGGAGGTATGGGCTCTGCTCTTCTGCCGTGCATGAAAAAAGGCATGATACCAGAAGAGGTAAATCTCGCCGAACCAGAAAGGGTTACTGATATACACAGGGCTTTTATCGAAGCCGGGGCTGATCTGATCGAAACCAACACTTTCGGGGCCAATCGCATCAAACTGGAACAGACCGGTAAAGCCCATCTGACTGAGAAATTGAATCTTGCCGGGGTCTGCTGTGCCAGAAACGCCTCATCCGGCAGAAAGGCATTTGTCGCGGGTTCGATCGGCCCGTCCGGCATTGTAATTCGTGACGAAAACTCTTTCTGGACCGTATATCATTCTTATATGGAACAGGCCGGATTACTTGCTCAAGCAGGTGTGGACTGCTTAATTCTGGAAACTTTTTCTGATCTGAAAGAGATAAAAATTGCTGTTGCGGCCTGTTCTGAGTTGCGTATCCCGTGTCTGGCTCAGGTGACTCTGGATGGTTCAGGTCGAATGCTGAGCGGTACTGACGCTGAAACCGCGGCCCAGGTTCTGTCTGCACAACCAGTGACCGGTATAGGAATAAACTGCTCTTTGGGAGCACAAGGCATTTTACCACTTTTGACCAGGATGGCAGAGCGTTCTTCCGGGGTTTTTCTTTCGGTTTTTCCCAATGCCGGATTGCCTCAGCTTGATGAAAACGGAGGCACGGTATATTACGAACCGGCAGAGGAGTTCTCTAAAGTGGCTGAAAGTTATTATCAACTGGGAGCCAATATAATTGGAGGGTGCTGTGGCACTGGTTTTGAGCACATACGCAGTTTGAGCGCTAAACTAAGTGGAAAAGCACCAAAGCCAAGAAACACGAGAGTTTTTACTTCAGTTTGCAGCAGAAGCAAAACAGTGTTTTATGCAGACTGGGATATGCCACCCTTGTTGATTGGCGAGAGATTGAATCCGACAGGAAGAAAAAAGCTTGGCACAGGATTGCGTAAAAGTGATTATTCGCTTTACAGAAATGAGGCTTTATTGCAAGCCCAGGCAGGTGCTACTGCGCTTGATCTGAATGTTTCCGTTTCCGGGATTGATGAAAAAAAGACCTTGCTGGAAGCGATCGCTGTTCTCCAGAACTGCTGCGAATTACCCCTGTGCATTGATTCGTCTTCTCCGGAAGTGCTTGCCGCGGTATTGCCTTTTCTTGACGGAAAGCCGGTTGTCAATTCCATAAACGGGCGGGAAGACACTATGGAGGTTCTCCTGCCGGCACTCAGAAAATGGGGAGCTACAGCCATTGTTCTTCCGATTGATGAGAATGGCATACCGGCAACCCCTGAAGCCAGGCTCCGTGTTGCCGAAAAAGTCCTTGCTGCGGCGGAGAAATATGGTATCAGCAGGAACCGGTTGCTGTTTGACGGCCTGACCCTGACCCTGGCGACAGATCAGGCAGCAGCCTTGACAGGCATTGAGACTATCCGGCGCATGAGCGAGGAAAAAGGGCTGCTTACCAGTATGGGGGTAAGCAATGTTTCATATGGTCTTCCAGCTCGAAGCTCGATTAACGCGGCTTTTCTGACACAGCTGATACATATTGGTGTTGCGGCTGTCATTATCAATCCGTTCGATGACAGGATGATGGACGCATTTTACGCATCATGTGCTTTATCTGGCAGGGTCAAAGGGTTTACCGCTTTACAGGAAAGAGAGCAGCGACAAACCGCAATAAAGCAGGTTTCGGAGAATAAATCCGGGACAGCTGAACAAAAGTCCGAATCAGAACGCTTAAAAGACGCGGTGCTTTCAGGATCGTTGCAGGAAGCGCTTGATCTGACTTCCGGCCTCCTTG
>JAQTRI010000046.1 GCA_028711905.1 Candidatus Wallbacteria bacterium
CTACTCCGCCAAAATCTTTAATAATGTTTTCTACAGTTTCCTGCATTCCCTTACTGTCCGTAACATTAACAGGATATGCCTTGACACGGTCCGCATACTTATCCAGGTCCTTGACAACCTGATCAAGGCTTTCTCCGCCCAGATCAACGATCGCCACTTTCGCCCCTTCTTCCAGGAACCTGCAGGCAGTGACCCTGCCAATACCCCTGGCTCCGCCAGTAATTATGGCCACTTTGTCTTTCAGTCTCATTATTCCTCCAGTTTTGATCCGTTTGTCCCGCTGCGCGGGGTGTTTGAGAAAGGTAATCAGTAATTGGTAATAAGTGATTGGTGAGAAATCTATTGCTATCCTCTCTGCCACAAATTACTAATCACTGTTCACTAATCACTGTTCACTAATCACCTTTCACCTATTACCCTTTCCTAAGATGTCGCCTTTCCGCTTTTCACTTTCTCCATCCAGTCCCCGATACCCTGCCAGGCATCTTTCGCCTTGCTCCCCATGATCACGCCAATATGCCCTGCGTCGACATCGATATGTTCATTGACAGGGGAAGAAACCATACTGTTAAGCGCTTTAGCCGCCTGCGCGGGCACAATGTTGTCCTTCAGCGCCACTACATTGAGCACAGGCATTGTGATGTTCGCTAAAGATACCCGCTCTCCAGCACATGTCATCGTTTCATTGACCAGAGCGTTTTCCTGGTAAAATCCCTTGATGTACTGCCTGTATGCCTGAGCCGGGAAAGGCACATTGTCGCAGAGCCACTGCTCTAAATTGCTGAATGTCCGGTTCCTGGCAGGATTCCCGTTGTTCCGATACAGGGATTTCATCTTCTCCAGCGCTGATGTCGGCTGAGCATACATAAACCCAGCCTGCATCAATTCCGGCGGCATGGTGCCGATTGCATCGACCAGCCTGTCCACATCAATCTGCCGCGCCAGAGTACTCAGGGTGTCATTGCAGCTAAAATCATATGGAGCTGCGAGAGAGATGAAACCATCGAGACCTTCCGGTCTGACAGCCGCGTAAACAGCTGCCATGGTTGCTCCCATGCAGTATCCCATGAGAAACAATCTCCCATCGCCTTCATCGCGCACCTTGCGTGCGGCGCGGCCGATCCACTTTACCATGTATGTTTCCAGATCTAAGTGATCATGCTCAGGGCCTGGTATCCCCCAGTCCAGCGCGAAAACCCGGAAACCACGGTCAGCCATAAAACGAACAAAGGAGCATTCCTTCATCAGGTCCAGGATGTACCAGCGGTTGATCAGAGAGGGAATGACCAGCAGAGACGGTCCGGAGCCCAGCCCGAAAGACAAAAGTCTCCACCCTGCTTCCATATAAACTGTTCTGTACGGGGTTTCGCCTTCCCTGGGCTGATTCGTATCACTCGAACGGTCCTGACATCCACAGGATTGAATCAGCGACTGCCATTCGCCGCTTCTTCGGCCGGCAAAGCCGCTCAAGCTCCGGCTCAGATCCTGCGAAGCTTTTGAGCAGCGCTCCAGCCTCTCGTGAAAAATATCGGCTTGTGGATTAAGCATTGCTCGCCCTTTATGCCTTTTTGCCTGGCGTGACTTTGTCCATCATTTCTTTGCTGATCTCATAAATTTTCTTGGTATTTTCCCTGTAGAGCTCAACCATTTCACAATTGGTTGCCACTGACTTGTCGTAACAGCTGCTGAGGAATTCCAGGTTGGTGTTGACGAACTGGAAATACTCATTGACCTTCTGCTTGACAATTTCCTGGCCTGCACCGGAATTGGTCTGAAAAAGTTTTTTTGTGAATTCCATGTTCTTTTTTGTGATGTCCTCAAAGCCCTTGTTGAAAAAGATTTCATTGAAGTTCTGCATGATGTTCCTCCTGTAATTGATTGTCAGGGTTATCCCTGGATTTTCTTGGACTTAACAGTTTTCTGAGTCGGTGATGTCTTGACTGCCTTGAGAATCTCGCTATTCTGGGTAGAGAGTCCTGCAATCTGTTCCTGCAGGTCGGCAATTCTGGTTTCCAGATTGACAATCTGCTGGGCGATGCGGACACTGTCCTGCTTTGAAGAGATCCCCACGGTTTCAAACCATTTTTCGCGAGCCACATTATAGTTCTTGCTCACATCAAAGAGCGGTTCGTAGGTTTCCAGCATGCCTCGGATGAAATGCTGACTCTTGGTGACCTCTTCCATCCAGTCGCCTGCGGCCTTTTCCCAGTTCTCCATCCAGTCTTTCACGCTTTTTTCATTCATGTTCAGTTTTCCTCCCGTTGTGCGTTGCGTCATGATCGAATTATGACTCTCATGTTGCACCGTGTCAAGATAAATTATTTGCACTGCAATATGACCTTGTACCGCATCGCGGCATTAGTGATAAAATGCCATAGGTTGATCGTTTTCAGACAGATATGGTCTGTGGTAACCTGATAAATATTATTGTTTTTTTTCCAGATCAGAGATTTTACGCGACAGCTGATCCAGCATTTTTTTCAGTTCCGCAACTTCACCGGAAGCAGGTGCAGGCTGATCAGGCTCCTCGTCAGGTTGAGGCGCAGTATCAGGCCGGCTTTTCTGTCCGAATGCGGCAAAGGAATTCCAGAGCTGCTGGAATGGATTGGCAAAGCTCCCGCCTGGCATAGACCCGATTACAGATCCGCTCATTTCATTAAGATAAGAAAGATACTGGTCATGGTGGTTAAGAAAAAGCGTCAATTGCTGTTCAAAGAAGTTCCCGAAATAATCCTTCAGCAGACCGGCTGGGGAACGGATCAGAAAATACAGGTACACTGCGGGAAAACTGTCGACCTTGTCCGGCGGCAGTTCTAAAAGAAGCTGAAGCAGGATCTGTTTGGTGATGTCCTGACCAGTGCTGTTTTCCGTCACCTGGATCTCGCGGCCGTCAACGATCATTCTGCGCACATTTTCCAGAGAAATGTATTTTTTGTCCTCCAGGTCATAAAGCCTGCGATTATCATATTTTTTTATGCGAACGAGTTTTTGCTGCATGGCAACAGGGTACATTATCAGAAGAAAGATGACAAACAACAGGGGGGAATGTTGAATGATAAATGTTAAAGGTTGAATTGAAGAGATCAGGCAGATCCTCTGAATTCAAAATTCAACATTCAAAATTCAAAATTTTCTGCCTGGATTACCCAATCACCAATCACTGATCACCAATCACCAATCACTGATCACCAATCACTGATCACTGTTTACTAATCACTGATTCCCGAATGCGGCCAAAGCCTCTTTTTCGCTGTCCATGATCTTCAGCATGATTTCCAGCCTGCCGTACCTGATGACCTTGAGAATCTGAGGAGAAATATCAGTGAAAACAATCGTCCCGCCGTACTCCTTGACTCTCTTGAAAAAAAGAATCAGCCGACCCAGTCCCTTGCTGTCCAGCCAGGAGATTCCTTTCAAACTGCAGACGATCTTCTTCAGTTCCAAGTTTTCCAGTTCCTGCTCGAAAATCCGGAACTGGTCCTCGGTCTCATGATCGAATTCGCCGGAAAGCTTGATGATAGTAACATCCCCGGCATTACTCTTCTGAATGTCGAGTTTTTTCTCCTGCATAATTACAGTTTGACATATCTCATTTCTTTTTGCAAAGGGCTTCTAAAATCCTGGTTGCTGCAACCCTGCCAGATCCGCCAAAGCAGCCAGGTTGATGCGCACCAGTTTAACCAAATAATCCCCGCGCAGATTATCAATGGTATCCTTGGTGGTATGGTATCCAGGGCTTTCAGCCCAATCCTTTTCAATAATCAGGACTGCCGGGACATTGCGTTTGAGAAACGGTTCGTGGTCCGAACCCCAGGCATAGTAACTGATGGACGGGACAAGGTCCGTATAGGTTCTGGTGGCTGTGGCGATTCTCTGCACCAGGGACTCGGCTAACCGTTCTGTCTCCAGAAGTACTGCCCCGGGTTGCTTGCTGCAAAATCCGATCATGTCCATGTTGAGAACAGCCTCGATGTCATCCATAACCACATGCTTTCTGATATAGTCTTCGCTGCCCTTCAGTCCCTGCTCTTCACCAGTGAAGAGCATGAAAATCACTGTTTTTTCCAGTTCAATCCCTTGCAGCGCTTCGGCCACAGCCAGCACACCGGCAGATCCGCTGGCATTGTCGTCAGCCCCGGGAGCGTCTGTCATCTGCTTTTCTGAAATGGAATCCAGATGCCCGACCACCAGCACTTTTTTGTTCCCATTGCCAGTGCCTTTTTTCACGGCTTCGATGTTGTATACCGCCGTATCCCACAGGCTGTACTCAATGACCCTGGACTGCAGCCCGAATGAAGCGAACAGAGCCTGCATTTCAATCGCGATCTGTCCGTTGTTCAGGGCTGTAGTGTATCTGGTTCCATAGTTCACCAGTTTTTTTACCACACTCATGACTTTTTCTTCGCTGATGCGTTCCAATAGAGAGCTGACACGCGGGTCAGCTTCTTTCAGGCGCACTCCCTGATGCTCTGCCACAATGGTTTCACCGAATTCAACAGGAAGGATACGGAAATGCTCATCCTGCGTAATCGCAAGAGCTTTAATCACAAGCTGGGGGGCGGAGAAAACCGCAAATCCATCGTGCAGGGCCAAAATCTTCCCGCCTGTCAAGCATTCTGTCACAGTCCCCTTTTTGCTCATGCCGAGGTAAAGCGGCAGATTCACCGCAACAGGAGCTGAGATTAATGGAAGACGGGCAGCCATGTCCTGATCTCCGACAAAAAGGGTTTGGTCGCCCAACTCGATCCACATGGGACAATCAGTTTTCAGACGCGTATCGGTCAGCGAAGAAGGAACCTTGTACAGGAACAGGTTATCAGCGTAAAGTGCAGACAGGAAAAAAAAGATCGAGTAAAAAACCGTTAATTTCTGCATACTTCCCTCAATACATTATTAATAAATACATTATACTTACGAATCATGCATCCGCCAAGCACCTGTTACCGGCAACATGCAGGAATCGCCTGGTCAGTTGCCCCGGAACAGGCGGAAGAGCGTGATTTTTCCCAGATTGTAGACAATGCTGTCAGTGTTGGTGATCATTTCGACCAGAATAATAATCACTGAAAGGGAAAAAGAGGACAGGAAGCGTTTTAGGGCCCATGCGTCATAGGGCCAGACCGGCATAAAGGTCACTTCACGGTAGAAGGCACATATGCCGTTAAGGCTGTGGATCGTGTCCGAACCCTGGGCATCGTTCGAGCAGTCAGCCAGGGCTTTCTGAAATCTTGTGTTCAAATCCGACAAAATGGAATCGCGCATTTGCGTCATCATCACATGGGCCTTGAACAGTATACTGACCAGTGAAGCTATGGTAGCAGCGATCAATGTCAGAAACAGAACAAGGAAAAATGTTTTCGACACCTGGTCAGGCTGGAAAACCGCAAGCACCATCATGAACGCCATAACCACAACATTGAAATAGTTGATGGCTAATGATGTGTCCCCGATCGACCGCAGTCCTCCGCATCCGTCCGTGTGCAGCGGCTGGATGACTAAAGGCAGGTCCAGCACCCTGGAAAGAAGGCGAACTGTCAGCAGGCATTTATAAAGGATCACCATGATCATGGCATAGTTGATCACCACAAAAATCCAGGTGTAGAACGATGTGATTCCACCGTTGATGCCGTACCAGTCCCCCGGAGAATTAAGCACTGTGCGGAATGCGAATGTCGCTGCAACGGCAAAGGCAGCAGCCAGCACGCCACGACTTTCATACAGCGGCTGGAATTCCCTGCCCAGTTCTTCAAATCGGTTGTCCATAGGCAGCGCACCTGACAAAGGCAGAACAGAAAACATGCGCATCAGTTTCCGATAAAAGTTCACCAGCACCCATGCTCCCAGGGGTGAAAGAAGTCCCATGTTTGCCAGATTGGCATAGTCGTTGTACATGGGAGTCAACCCGCTTTTTTCACCGGTCAGCAGGCCTGTAAGTGCTCCGAGCATCATCATGCCGCCGAATGACACTATAAAATACAGGAACGCCACTGAATATGGGTTTCCCCCTGCCACACGGGTAAAGATCCGGAAGATGAAATCATGACGGGCCGGATCAAAGGTGAACTTTTTAACTGGTTCCATGGCAGAATATTAACGGAAAACCCCTTTAAAATGCAAAGGACAGGTTGACAAAAACATTGGTAAAGCTTAGAATAAAGATGAGTGCGATCGATTTTCCGCTTCTTTCCGCTTCGGGGGCGCAATGGTTTCGACGGGGAAATGGAGTCGGGGGCTGCGAGCCGAGATGCCGTCTCTCGTTAAACAGGTCAGTTTAAAACTAACTGCAGACAACAACTACGCACTCGCTGCCTAATTAGGCAGCCGTCCGCCCGGGACTTTTCCGTCGGTTCCGGAACGGGCGCAACACCGGCGGATAGCGCGCCGGCCGGGTGACCGGGCTGGAGGCGCGAAGACAAACAGGTTTCTGGTCCTGCCGTATCCCGCCGCATGGAGACGGCAGGGCGAGATAAAAGTGTGGATACGCTCGTAGACGCAAACGGTGAAGCTTCCTCGGACGCGGGTTCGATTCCCGCCGCCTCCACCACTCAGCGCTTTAACAATTCGCAGAATTGTTTTAGCGATGAGTGTCCCCGAAACCCGCAGGGCGGAGTGGGACAAACTTTTCAAGCAGCTGCTTTGCAGGCGGGATGTGAAGCTCTAAGCTCGATTCTCTCGCTAAGACCTTCATCACCGCCGCCTCCACCATTCTTTTAACTATGTTATCCCACAACGATAAAATGACGGTTTTAAAAGGCTGGTAGCAAATTTGGTAGCAAGTCAAAGGGCAGTTGATGACACTGAAAGACAGCCAGTTGTCTGTTTGCTCTCACAATAGGACTGACAGCGAAAAATCATGAGTGTTGACGAGTTTCTCAAAGAACTTGAAGACAAGAAACTTATCTGCCCTCAGCCAGATAAATGGAATGAACTATATGAATTATTGCCTGACAAACATAGAAAAGGCAATGGTTGGATTCCACCTTTACCTCTTATTCTCAATGGTTGGTGGTACTCTAACGATCAGGAAAAGAAAATGAGACTGAGAGAACATCTTGAGTACGCAGAAAAGAAGGGCGTACTGAATGAAGTCATAGATTTTTTGAGTAACCTTCGTCCAGAAGATTGGAAAAGTTCTGATTGATAAATGATTCCACAACTTCAGGAGAGATATCTGAAGATAATCTTCAGCCGTAAAGGTTTTGATGCATCGAACGGAAAGATTCCCAGCCCGGTTTTCCAGGATGGTTCATTTTGTTCTATACCAATATTATCTTGCCACCAAACCAAGTTAAAGGATTTGGAATTCTTTGGCAGGAACTTAGGGAGAGTGGTTGAGCAGCTATCGTCAGGCACAATCAAAGCCGATCAAAACATACATCTTGATCCAGATTTGAACCGAAAGTTGATCAAAAGAAAGTCTAAGTGGAAACCCTGCTTTGGTCAGGTTGGCGCAGCACAGACTCATCTTGAAAAAATGGGAGTCGGAGTTGGCGACCTGTTTCTTTTCTTTGGCAGGTTCAGAAATGTTCAGGAAGAAAAGCATCGTTTCAGATATCAGAAAGGGTCGGACGATTTTCATTGTATTTTTGGATGGTTGCAGGTCGGGAAAATTTTCAAACCAAGTACTGCTGGTAGTAAAGTTCCAATTTGTTTTTTTGATCATCCGCATGTAAGTGACTCTTCAGAATACAGTTCCAACAACACTCTTTACATTGCTTCAGATCAACTGACAGTGCCGGGATTAAGAAAATCGATTCCTAGAGGGGGAACGTTCAATTTGTATACAGATAAATTGAGGCTTACTGCATCGGGAAAAAGCCGCAGCATCTGGAAGCTTCCATTGTTTTTCTATCCGGGAAGAAAGAAGCCACCTCTTTCCTTCCACTCAGATCTTAAACATTGGAAGAGATCTGGTCAGAGCGTTTATTTGAGTACTGTAGGAAGAGGGCAGGAATTTGTAATGGATTGTACATTTTATCCAGAAGTTCTTAAGTGGGTAAAAACATTACTCGCTTGTTACTGATTTATTCTTTCCCAAGTGGAGAGTATAACCTCAAAACCCAAACGGCGGATAAGGCACTTTTCTACTCAATAAAACTACTAACAGTACAATCAAGCTTAGTACTGGAAAACAGTCAATAACTCCCCAGTAAACAGGCGGGCCTTTCAATAAATATGTTAATTTATAAAACATTGCTGAAGAAAGCAACATTAACAAGAACAAGACAACAATAGCAACAAATCGTGTTTTACCATGCAGACCAATATGGTTAGTATAAGTAGCTTGTTTTCTGGGGAATCCAAAAAGAGTGAATTTTTCTTTCGAAATCTCTTTCTGTCCCTCAATAGTACAATCAACCTGGAATTCAATTGAATCGTTGCTTGCATAGATGATTTGGACAACACCCCCATCGTTGTGTTCCAAGATGTTCCAATGTAATTCAATTTCCTCAGAATCTGTCTGTTTCAGTGTTACATCAGCGACATCACGGCTAACTTTTCGAATTTTGGCTTCAAGGATATTACCGCCTACCAACCGTATTTTCATTGGTTTAAGAACAATTTCTCTTCTTATCGATTTATACCCAGCGTTCCAAAAGGCTATTTGAGCCGAAAGAACATCACTGTCAATGAAATGGCCGTCATACTGAATTTTAATCTTAGAGGTTGAGTTGACTATTACAAGTTCATCGCGGACAGGATGAACAAAATAGGTGAGAACAGGATTGTCTTGGGGGCCATAAAGCAAGTAAACTGACAGCAGCAAACCAACTACGCTTGCGACAGAGCCGGATATGCCAACCAGCGGGTGATTGATTACAGTCCACAAACCAGTAACTATCCGAGGTTTTCCAGGTTTACTTTCTATGTCCACTAAATAATCATCCAACTCAAGTTTCACACTATATGCCCGTTATCCATTATCCATAAATATTTAATTTCTCGATCCCTCTCTGCAAGTAACACGCAACCCCTACTGACCATTATACCTATGCGGTGAGGTGATCAACAAATATCCAATCGCACTCGACTACCTGATAATGGAAATGGCAAGCAGTTTTCCCACTCATTGCGGAAGGCGATTTTCCCATAAGTAAAAAACCGGGGGACTTCTCTCGGCTGTACACCGTGCGGTTTCGCCCGGCTATTGTCAGACTGGCTTTCCTGATTTTTCTAATAATGCGTCCGAAGTAAATCGGATTTACCGTTTGAACTTCTCCGGATTCGGTGTTCACTTTAATTCGGATTATCCGTTCGTGAATATTCAGATTTCGTCTACGAGGTCAGCCGGATTTCGCACTTTTACTTTCGCAGATCTGATACTATTATCAGCAATACCTATGAAAAAAACCTTTTGCACATCAACAGTGATCAATGAGCGCTTTACTGTCCCCTGGCTGGCTGCTGACGGACCATTATCATATTCTCCGGAAAATCCTCCAGATCGGGATTACTACTTCCAATACTCATGGATCATCCCGGGTATTTTCAACGATAAAGTCAATAAAAAGTGTCACCACTGGTTCGGCGAATGCAGTAAGAACGAGTATCGCGTTGAATTTCTTTTCGATTTCTGGCGCAATGCCAGAAGGGGTATCGTCAAGCAAGTCTATCTGAAAAATGGTTGCATTAATCCGGAATCTCTTGAAGCTCCAATCGCTGTTTACAAGCACGAAGAAGCTCTGGTCTTCATTCAGCATGGGAGCTATTTGATCATCAAAGAACATGAGCAGGCCTTGACCGGCAGCGGAAATGTTTTTTTGTATCGGGGTATTGGAGAAGGTAAAGTCTATCGCCATCACAAAGTTTCAAACCTCAATGATCATGTTTCTCTTATGAAGGTCCATGCTGGCACCCTGATGGACTCAGTTGTATCGTTCAATACCGTTCACTGTAACATTAAAAGGTGTGAATCTGCTGAGTTCAACGATCAAACCTACCTCCTGAGCCAGCATGCTCTTATCCATGGACTGAATCTGAAATCTGAGGCATTACGCAGCGCTCTGTACAATGGCTATTCGCTGCGTAAATGTTACGGCAAAAATAAGTTCGGTCCACACTTCGTGAAATTCCTGACTCCACTCTCAAACATCAGAATTACCACATTTGTGGCTGGCGAAGACGAGGTTAAAGTCATTGATCCCCACAAGCTGGAGATTGTTGAATCTTTTGGGTGCAGAGTAAAGGAAGAATGATGGTAATTAAGACTTGAGAGGAATTTTACAAAAAGTTCTGGCCACAACCCTGGACTCCGAAAAAAAGGGCAGGAATTTGTGGCGCGTATAACCCAGAAGTTCTTGCTGAGTAAAACCTTATTCAGGTGATTGCTATGCTTGCCTTGCAAATTCAATAATAGTTTTTGTTTCTCCCAGTAAGCACCATCTAGCTTTCAAGTCATGCAACTGTTCGCATACTTCATTGGCAGCCTTGATGCAATGATTATTTTCTGCAGGGAGTTTCAGAGTAAACAAAAATCTATCCGGCTTATAACCCAATTTTTTGAGACGGTATATCTTTGAAGTCCAAGCATCTCCATGTTCGTATATCTTTGTAGGGTCGTCTTTAGCCAAATGCAGAGGTTTCACAGCCCGCACCATACCCTTGCCACTCCCTGCATCTCGAACAAAAGGAAACGAAACGCTGTAATCTTCCACGCCAAGATGAGCTTTAACGTATTCAATGATGTTCTGATCTCTAAAATCCCGTTCCAGATGCTTGCGCATGACTTCTTCTTGGTACTCTTCGCGTTGCGCAAATTGCCTGCCAACATGGAGGTTAAAAAGACGTACCATTTCTTTTTGCGGGTCGGCAGTAAGAACAGATCCTGGATTACCAAAACGGAAAAGCGATTCTTTGGACTTTGTCATCCCAATGAAAAATTCAGCCATCGTTCTGTCATCAAAAAAAGTTTGTCGTCCTTTGTTTACATCATTTACTGACAGCATTTTCTTTACTCTGCATAACTCATCTTTGAAATTTCGCCGACCAATAATGAATATGTCGGGTTCCAGTTCAGGAAAAAAGTTTCTAACCCTATCCCTTCTGCGCTGCTCCATTTTATAGTCAAAATATCCAGTCTGAGGACACATGATAGCGACACCAATGTTTACGAACTCTTGTGTCTCAGAATAAGGAAGGAATCTAATTACAGCATAATTACAACTAAATAGATTTTGTCCCACTCATCCTCCCCATTCGGTCCCGTATGCTGTCCTTATTCGTGACAGATAATTAATAATAGTATCTTCATTAAATCCGGTCGGAACCGAAAGCTCTCTATCAAGAAACAACCATTCTTCTGGTAATTCCCTGAAGAGATCTGAACACCTACTTACATTATTTATCATCTCATTCGTAATAGCAAGCCCTGTGGAAGTGTTCGTTTCATCTTTCATAGAAGCAAATATATGATTTGCGATAAAATTATTCATAGAAAAATCTTCACTGAAGGCATTATTGTGATCAATAATAAACATCTTTGATTTAACTGAATCCCAGAGCAGATTTGGATTTCCACCCCTTTCCCCGAGACATCTGTCATTATTTCCTATCCACCAGTCAAAAAGAAGAACTTTTAACTTCAGATTTTTGGGAACTTTCGCTATCACTTTGTATGACAGTTCCTGCATGTGCGGTAAATGTTCTGAGCCGAAAGCTAAACCCGTCCCCAAATCATTAGCATCATCCATTAGGCTAACTCGCAATAATTCATCAGGAACATCAACTTGAGAAAAGGGCGGGAGCGGAAGATTGAGTGATTGAGCAAGTCTTCCAGCAATCCATTCCTTGCAGAGCGCTTCTTTACCCGCACTGTTCCCTTTTACCCAGTAAAGCAGGTTGTCCTCTCCTCGACAAAGAAAAGGCCTAGTAACACCTTGATCACTACGTCGAATTATTTCAACAATCTTGGGAATATCCATATTATTTCATATACTTTCACTGATTAATAAAATGATATCAAAAAGCGGACGAATTCGCCTTAGTTTTTAATCAACAAAATAGCATGGCCTTCTGACAGGATAAATAGTCAATTATCTCCAATGATTTCTTGTACTAATGGGGAAAATACATGGATGTCTTACTTAATTCCGGACATGCAGCAAGCACTGCGTTCGAATTCCTTGTGGCCGGAATCGAGCGCCTGAAGCCCGGCTTTCCGCTCAACTCCGACCGTTGATCTTCAGATCATCGATTGTCCAGACAACGGTTTCATTGACTTTTTTCAGCTTCCGGTCATTGGTCAGGAACACTTCGGAACCGGCTCGAATGCTTGCAGCTATCTGCAAGGAGTCTACTGCTTTCAGAAAAGCGTATTTTCCCCTGAGATTTCCCGCCATGATCGAGATTTCCCGGCTGATTTCAATCAGTTCGAAATGCCCGCCTTCGGCCAGCATGGTCTGAAACTTATCGCAGAGACAAATGTTGTTGTCCCGGGCCGGTTTGGTCAGGAGCTCGGTCAGGGTCAGGACCGAAGTGGCGGCTGAGATTCTGCCGAGCTGGATCAGGGAAAAGAATTTCTTCACTTTATTGTCGTATTCCGTATGGCCTTCGACAAAGTAGATGAACAGCGCAGTATCAACGAAAAATTTCCTGGCTCCTGCATCGGATTGCGGCTTCATCGGTCTTTTCTCAGATGTGCCACATGTTTCTGGCCGTCTTCATTCCACAAGCCACGCGCTATTCCATGAAACGCATCAGATCGGTTTTTTTTCCTGCCGGCTTTTTTTTCTGCCTGATCAGGCCCTGCAGCATCTGCTCAAGCAGGATCAGCTGTTCCTCGACAGAAAGAGCCGAGATTTCACGCCCGATTCTGTGAATTATCGTTCCGTTTTTCATGAATGTCTCCTTTGCCGCATATAAATATCTTAAGCAAAGAACCCAGCCTTTGCAACAGGCGGGGAATTCCTGCAGAGCCTGCTACAACAGAAAG
Organism: Candidatus Wallbacteria bacterium; assembly: GCA_028711905.1. GTDB lineage: Bacteria > Muiribacteriota > JAQTZZ01 > JAQTZZ01 > JAQTZZ01 > JAQTRI01. Next base: position 12,932 of record JAQTRI010000046.1, read on the forward strand.
GATACCCTGCTTGAAGAGATTTGTGAACTGATGATTGGGGAAAGATACAAGGATATCTTACTTAATTCCGGACATGCAGCAAGCACTGAGTTCGAATTCCTTGTTGCCTGAATCGCCCGCATTGTCGCCCGCGGAGCCCCCTCATCTTCCTCAGGAATACCATGATCTGTTACAATTTGAAAAACAACTCCTGGGAGATGAAACCAATGCAAAAGCAGAAAAAGGTTTCCTCAGTACATTTCGATTTTGAAAACCTGTCGGATTTTCCTGTTGACAGCGGTACTGTTTCCTCAATGTTCGAAACAATTCTTAACGAACAGTTACCTGACCTGAACATGCAGAATACGAAAGTGAAGAGGGAAGTACAGATTGTGGACGGCGGCGGTTCAGGCGCTGAGGGCAACCTTATCCGGGTCGCACCCGACACGGGCAGCGGAGAAAGCTGCTTTTTGGAAAACCTTGACCTCCTGTTCCGCCACGAACTGACGCATCTACTCTTAGCCGAGGCCTGCGGCACAGGCAATATCCAGATCATTTTCTGGGAAGGCATTCCCAACTGGTTTGCCGAAAACAAGGTGCGCACGATAAAATTCGGTTTTTCCTATCACGAATACTGCCGGGCGTTCCTGGTATCAGACAAGCTGCTGCCTTTAAACCTGTTCGTTATTGCTCACGATTATTATTCCATGCGCCGGGATTTCAGGTATGACCTGCAGGCAGCCTCATTCTGCGGATATCTCGCAGGAAAGTACGGCATCGATTCAATCATCGGAGCGCTGAAAGAATTCCAGCCGCCCACACCGGACCACCCGGTTATCGAAATCAGTAAGCTGTTGATGGGCTTTTCAGGGAAAAAGCTTTCTGCTTTGGAGAAAGACTGGCAGAAGTTTCTTTTAAACAAAGTCACAGCCCGACCGGACCGCGAGGAGCGCGCTGCTTCCTACACCCTGCCTTCATTTGAAGAACCGCCTTACACCCACTGCGGATTCTGCAACGACCGTTACGACCGGTCTCACACGCACTGCCCGTATTGCGGCGTGGACACAGGAATTGTGCTGAGTGTGAGGTG
>JAQTRI010000437.1 GCA_028711905.1 Candidatus Wallbacteria bacterium
CAGAGTATCCTTTCTGTTGTGGGCCATGTTTCCTCCTTTGGTCTGTTTTTTAGCCAAAATAACCTTAAGAGGATCTGGCCCACTTTTCAAGGCCTTCACGAATTTACAGAAAGGATTCTACACAACCCAGGGCAGGTTCAGTTCCTATCCCATGGATGATTCATATCTGCTGAAAGCCGCCAGGTATATCGAGCTCAACCCAGTGCATGCGGGTCTCGTGAAGAAACCCGGCGCCTGGAAGTACAGCAGCGCCAAGGCGCATCTGCAAGGGAAAAACGACCTGTTGGTGAAGACCAGCCCGCTTTTGCATCTCGTGGACGAATGGTCGAATTTTCTGTCAATGAAAATCGACGACTCCACTGCCGGAACCTTGAAAAGGCATGAAAGTACGGGCCGTCCGCTTGGTGATGAAGACTTCATCGCCAAGATCTCTTCCGTTCTCGGGCGGGATTTGAAGAAAAAGAAGCCGGGGCCGGTAAAAGGATGGAAAAAATAGTTAAGTATTGTGTCACCTTAACTTCTTCGATGATCCTGTGATTCTAGATCGCGTTTGGGGTCATTATCGGGGACGCGTCTCCAATGCACCCCAATGTAACTTGTTACCGGGGCCGAGAAGCGGGTGGTTGAAAACAGGACCGCTGCATCCATCTCCTGCCCTTCTGGAAATACAGAACCCTGCAGATGATATTGCCCGGCAGCAGCTGAGCTTCTTTTTATCGCAAAAGCCAGGCATGGCTTCTTGACTGTTTCTGTGGAAACAGTTATTATTGTGAAGAAATCAGGATATTGGGATTTCCTCAGAGGAGCTTAAATGGTGATGCCTGGAAATCTTCCGGCCAGATTCCGCGATAAAAAGATATTGAACAGACTGGAACAGCTTTGTCGTGAGCACAGGGTGACCTATCTGGGTTTATTTGGCTCTGCGGCCAGGGGCGAACAGAAACGGAACAGCGATGTTGACCTGCTTGTCAGATTTGCTGAAGGTTCGGGAAAAAGCCTGTTCGATCTTGTCCAACTGGAAGAAGAAATGAAAAAAATTTTCCGCCGCAAAATCGATCTGCTGACAGAAGGCAGCATCAGTCCGTACATTCTGCCTGAAGTGCTGAAAACAGTGAAAACGATTTATGCTCAATGATCAGGCCTATTTGCAACACATCATCGAGGCGGCTTCCGACATACAGGAATTCTTAGCCGATGTTCGGAGTATCGAGTCGTTTATCGCCAACAAACTTGTTCGCAGCGCAGTGGTCAGGCAAATCGGGATCATCGGCGAAGCGGCATGCAAACTCTCCCCGGACTTCAAAGCCATTCATTCAGATATTCCATGGACGATCATCATCGGCATGAGGAACAGACTGATACACGGTTATTTCGGGGTTGACTACCCACTGGTTTACGCTGTGTGCCGTAAAGAAATTCCCGACCTGCAAAACCGCATCATGAAACTACTTGCAAGTGAGTAGTGCTGCTGTTTTAGAAACCGGTCGGATTCAATTGTTGACATCTCGGCCTTCATGCTTTTATATGATTACAAACCTATCCGGAAAGGAGGCTTGCCATGAGCCCGAATAATTTCGTTTTCACCTCCGAGTCTGTCACTGAAGGTCACCCGGACAAGATGTGCGACCAGATCTCCGATTCCATACTTGATGCGATCATGGAAAAAGACCCTATGGGTCGTGTGGCATGTGAAACAATGGTTACGACCGGCATGGCGGTCATTGCCGGCGAAATCACCACCAATTGTTACATCGAAATCCCCAAGATCGTGCGTGACACGGTCAAGGGCATCGGTTACACCAACGCAGACTTCGGTTTTGACTATAAAACCTGCGCAGTCATCGTCACCATCGGCGAGCAGTCTCCGGACATCGCCCAGGGAGTCAACTCCTCACTCGAAGCGCGTGAAGCCCGAGAAGAGAAGGACTGCTTCGAGGTCACAGGCGCAGGTGATCAGGGCATGATGTTCGGCTATGCCTGTAAAGACACACCGGAGTATATGCCGACCCCGATTTATTACGCCCACAAACTGACCAAAAGACTGGCTGAAGTCCGCAAAAATAATATACTGAATTTTCTCAGGCCTGACGGCAAGTCTCAGATCACCATCGAATACGAGAACGGTGTGCCGCGCAGAGCCGCCAATGTCGTCATCGCCACCCAGCACAGCCCGGATGTCGAAGACTCAGACCTGCGCGAAGCTGTCATTGAAGAAGTGATCAAGAAGGTCGTTCCTAAGGAACTGATCGACAAGAATACGGTTTTTCATGTCAACCGCACTGGAAGGTTCGTCATCGGCGGACCCCACGGTGATGCCGGGCTGACAGGGAGAAAGATCATCGTTGACACATACGGAGGCTGGTCCAGGCACGGCGGCGGAGCTTTCTCAGGCAAAGACCCGACCAAGGTGGACCGCTCAGCAGCATATGCCGGCCGTTATGTGGCCAAGAACATCGTGGCAGCAGGCATAGCCGACAAGTGCGAAATCGAGCTGGCCTATGTCATCGGCGTGGCCCGCCCTCTTTCCATCCATGTCGAAACCTTTGGAACTGGCAAGATCGCTGATGAGAAGATCGTTGAACTCGTGCGAAAGCATTTCGATTTGAGACCCGGCGCAATCATCAACTACCTGAACCTGCGCAGGCCGATCTACAAACAGATCGCGGCTTACGGGCACTTCGGCCGTAAAGAACTGGACCTTCCATGGGAAAGGACTGACATGGCCGATGTTCTCAAGGCAGAGGCCGGTTGCTGAGACATTGACATCTGATTAAACCAGGGTGGAGACGCGATGCATCGCGTCTCTACTTGTTTCTGGAGAAACCGTTGTGAAATTCGCCTCAGCATTTGTCGATGATCACCGGATACTGTCCCGCGTTGGCATGGCCGATACCTTCTGGTATCGCTTCTGCGGCCTGCAGGGACATTCGGCTCTGCCGGAAGGCACCGGTCTGTACATCAGACCCTGCCGCATGGTGCATACATTTTTCATGCGTTTTCCCATTGACCTGATCTTTCTGGACCCTGCAGGCAGGATTGTGCATATTGAAAAGGATCTGCGTCCGTGGAAACTTTCCCGCCACATCCCAGCTGCCGAAGGTGTACTGGAATGCCTCTCCGGCACTGTCGAGTCACTCGACCTGAAGCTCGGTCAGGCGGTCCGGCTAAAACCTCAGCAGGAATAGTTCGATAGTTTAGAGAACATTCTCCTGCGAGGCCATTAATGCCTGGTGTCAACAAATCAAAAGCCTTCCTGTTCGCTCTGATCCTTTTCCCATGTGCTTTTCTGCTTCTGACGGGTTCCATGTCCCAAAAAGGGATCAATCATCAGGGATTAGCCAAACAAACTGCGCTGACAGAGTTTGAAGCCGGCAACTTAGACAGAGCTGAACAGATTCTGACCGCAGTTGCGGA
>JAQTRI010000047.1:0-10220 GCA_028711905.1 Candidatus Wallbacteria bacterium
GAAAGGTACATTTTACAGGAATCATCCGCCTGTGAAAAGTCGAGGTTATTGTGCTATACTGATTCGCGGAAAAATTCCTCGGAGGAATAATGCTTTTTGATTTTTTCCGTCGTAAGAAAGTCGTAGAAGAAAAGGCGCCTGAGCCTTTTGTTGAAGAAACCATAGTTGTCGATGAAGGAGCGGTCGAGTTTCTCGAACCAGAGCCGGAGGAAACCGATTTTGTCGAACGCCTGACCAAGGGTCTGGCCAGAACCCGCAGCAAGTTCGTTTCCACACTCAGGGGATTCGAGGGTGAAATCCTGCACGATGAAGGAATCGACAAACTTGAAGCATTGCTGGTTGAAGCCGACCTGGGAATCAGGATTTCAGACCGTCTGGTCAGCGAGATCCGCAATAAATTTCTGGGACGCCAGCTCATTCAGAAGGAACTGACCGACTTTCTCGAGCAGAGCATCAAATCCATCATCTGCTCAGGAGACATTTCCTCAAGCGAACTGACAAAACCGCTGCATGTCATATTAGTTGCCGGAGTCAACGGTGCCGGCAAAACCACAACCATCGGCAAGCTGGCTTATCAATATCACAAAAAAGGGCACAGTGTCATCATTGCCGCTGCCGACACCTTCCGCGCCGCAGCCATCGAGCAGCTCGAGGTCTGGGGAAAGCGGGTCGGCGTAGATGTTATCAAGAGTACTATCGGAGCTGACGCGGCTGCCTGTGTTTTTGACGCCATCAAAGCAGCCAAGGCCCGCGGCCGTGACATTCTAATCGTAGATACAGCAGGCAGACTGCATACCAAATTCAATCTGATGGAAGAGTTGAAGAAAATCCACCGCATTATCGGCAGGGAAATACCCGGCGCTCCACATGAAACACTTCTGGTTATCGATGCTGTCACCGGCCAGAATGGCCTTTCTCAGGCCAAAACATTCCGGGAGGCTTTCCCTGTCACGGACCTGGTATTGACCAAACTCGATGGCACAGCCAAGGGCGGCATTGTAGTGTCGATCCGCGAGGAAACAGGACTGCCGGTCAAATACATCGGGGTTGGCGAAAAGATTTATGATCTGCAGGTCTTTGACCCCGACAGGTTCGCAGCTGCACTATTCGAGGAATGATGGAGGATGGCATGAGTCTACAGCCGAACTGGGATAAAACCCTGTCCCTGCTGAAAAGCGATTGCATTGCTGAGCGTAAGCGCGGTCTCAATCTGCTTTACACATTCGACTGGCAGGAGAAGCGTTCGCAGCTCAAAGGGATCTTTATTCAGATCCTTAAGGACTCCAATCATTATCTGCGCATCTTCGCCATAGATCTGATCGGCCGCTTCCGGTGGGGCGATTTTTCACCCCTGCTGCTGAGTCTGGCCGGTGACCGCCGCACTGCCATGCATGTGCGCGAAAAAGCCGCCTGGGCACTTGGCGAACTGCGCGACCCTGCCGCCATCAATCAGCTGGCTGTCATCAGCCTGGAACCATATGACTCTTTAAAACTTTACGCCAGGCACGCCTTGTCCATGATCGGAAGCCCTGCCCTGAACCACTTGTTAAACTTTCTGAGCCATACAGAGTATGAGCTTCGTGATAAAAAATCCATTCTGGAAATGATCGTGGAGCTGGAAATGGATGAAAGCGAAAAGAACGCCGCTTTCGCCAGATTCCTTGATACGCGCACTGATGAAGAACGGCTGGTTTTTATCAAAGCCGTTTACGAATTGAAATCCGCCACCCTGACATCCTTTATAACCGAACGTTACGGCGAACAGGACCCTGTACGCACTTATTCTCTGGACCGCATTCTGTCAGAATTCACCGGCGACCGCAGGCGTGTAGAAGAGTTGATCAATAAGATCTCGGCAGCGGACGAGCAGCTCGCGCTCCGCCTGCTCGTTGCCTTGAAAAAATTCGAATCAGGTGATGCATCATTGCTGGATCGCATCGTTGACGCCGAAAAAAATACGCATTCCCTGGGAACAATCGCTTCACTGCTGGGATGCTTAGATGCCAGAACCGCCCTGCCAATGCTTGCCAATCTTCTGCACCATCAGGACCGGCGCGTACGGGCCAATGCAGTGGACTCCATTTCCGGCCTCGCCGGTGTGGAAGAGGACGAGTTGATTCGCCTTCTAACCCCACTCCTTGACGACTTCGACAACCGGGTACGTGCCAACACAGCCCGTGCCCTCTGGAAAGTGGGGGGACTGCAGATGCTCGAGGTGCTGAACCAGATGCTTCGCAAGGGCGAAAAGTGGATGAAAGCCTCAGCAGCTTATGCCCTTGGTGAAATCGGTGTTTACCAGGTGGTGGAAATCCTGGTCGATGCATTGTCCTCACCTGACAATGATGTGAAGAAGAACGCCATCGTAGCCCTGGGCAAAACCAGGGAACCTGAAATCATCGCGCCTCTCACTAAGATAGCCATGGACCAGAATGAGGAATTTTTCCTGCGGCGAACCGCCATGGAGGCTATCCGCCGCATAGCAACACCCCAAGCATCTGAAGCTCTTTTAGCCATTTCGCAGCGCTTCAGCGATGATCCCGAAATCCATGGTACCGCTGGTGCTCTTTACAGGGAGATTTGCGGATGAGACCGCTTCTTCTTGCGACAATCCTGTTTTTAATCAACCTGAACGCTCAGGAAACCGCTTTCCTCCCAGGTATGTATGTTTCATCCCTCTGCTGTGATCCAAAGATGGACGAAACATGGGCCGGTAGTTTCGATGGGGTTTACTTTTTTTCAGGAGATGAGCAAAGGGGCCACCTGTCCGGGCCCTTATTCGCGGGTGAAGAGAATCAGTTGAAAGTTTTAAGCGGAGGGGACCTTTCTTCGCGCTTTGTCACGGCACTGGCGCTTGACGAAAAATACTGCTATGCAGGCACTGACCGCTCATTGGATATTGTCGACCGCTTTTCCAGAAAGATCGTCAAAAAAGTCCCGACCTCCCAGGTAACCTCATTTCTCCGCCTCGGCCATTACATTATGTTCGGGACTTTTGACGGGCTGTTCTTCTTAGACGATCAGTTGAACTCCAGGCCGATCTCAGACTTGAAGGAAGGCCTGGCATTCCTGGACCAGGAACCGACAGGAGCGCTGCATTTCCACGAAAGCGTCCGCACCATCTGGATCGCTCCCCTGCGCGGTGGAGTGATACGCGTGGCCCGCAACGAACACACCAAATACCTTGGTAATGTCAAGATACGCGCGATTTCTTCATACGGTGACACCACCTGTTTCCTGGCCGAGGACAGCCTGCTCCTGTTTAACGGCTTCTCCTGGCAGCGCATGCGAGCAAAGCCTTTCGGCAGTCTGCCATCCAGCCGGGTATTCAGTATCCTCGGTTTCCGTGACAGCCTTTTTATCAGCTCCGACACTGGGGCTTTCAGATTCGATGGGGTCTTCTTCAATCCCCTGCACGATGAAGAAACCTTGGAACACAAGTTTGTCCGTTGCTTCGCCACAGACGGACATATGCTCTACATGGGTACACAGAGGGACGGCATTCTTTCGCAAAAAATCCAGTGAGGAGGATACATGTACTGCCTGAAAAACGCCATGCTGCTCACCCGTTCCGGGTCATTTAAGCACGGAGAACTGCTCATTGACACCGGAAAAATCAAGAAACCAGGAGCCTTCCCGGTCAAATCAAAGGATTGCATAGACTTCAAAGGCCGCTTCATCACTCCCGGACTGATCGATGCCCATACCCATATCGGGATAGTACAGGACGGCGTGGGTCATGTAGGATTTCAGGAAAATGAAGCTACCGAACCTATAACCCCGCACCTGAGAGCTTTGGACGCCATCTTCCCAGAAGACATGGCCCTGATCGATGCCTTGGCCGCCGGTGTCACAGCCGGTATGATCACCCCCGGTTCAGCCAACCTTATTTGTGGAGCGACCACTGTGTGTAAGCTTCACGGCCGCACAGTTGAAGATATGTTGATACTCTCTCCGGCCGGCATGAAAATGGCGCTTGGCGAAAACCCCTTCCGCTGTTACGGGGAACGCGACAAGATGCCTTCCACACGCATGGGAAACGCAGCCATGCTGCGAGAGGCCTTTTTCAGCACGCAGAACTATCTGGCCAACAAAAAAAAATCGAAGAAAGAAAAGGATAAGTCTTTTGATCTGGACTTCAAATGGGAGAGCCTGGCCCCGGTGATGGAAGGAAAAATCCCGGCCCGCATGCATGCCCATCGCGTCGATGACATCGTTACTGCAGTTCGCATTGCCAGGGAATTCGGCATCAGGCTGACCATCGAACATGCCACTGAAAGCCACAAGATCCCCGAATTTTTAGCTGAAAACAAGATTTCCTGCGTCATCGGTCCGAACATCTCTTCCAGGGAGAAACTTGAACTGCGCGACCGCACATTTGAAACCCCTGCTGTGCTTCATAAGCATGGCGTCAAATTCGCCTTCATGACCGACCATCCGATCGTGCCTCAGGAACTGTTGATTCTGTCCGCTTCCTTAGCCTGCAAAGCTGGCCTGCCAAGGGACGCGGCCTACCGGGCTCTGACAATCAATTCAGCGGAAATCTGCGGAGTAAGCAACAGAATCGGCGTACTGGAGCCCGGTAAAGACGCGGATTTCGTTGTCTGGGACAGGGAGCCGCTGGATTTCGATGCCCGCGTACTCGCCACTTACATCAATGGGGAGAAAGTTTTTTCCGCCTGAAGGAGGTTCTGTGCGTAAGCATCACGCTTTTATGCTGTTATGGCTGGTGGTTTTTGCCTGTCTGACAGCTCGCGCCCGTAGAAACGGGAAATCGACCACAGTGACCGATCTTTTTAAAAAAGCCTACTACGGCTATGATCCTTTCCATTGGCAGGGGATTATGACCGGAACCCTGTATGCAGCGGCTGACGGATGGATCACAGGCCGCATCATTTTCTGGCTCCTAGATCTCAGGCAAAAAAGGGAGCGGATGGAACATGCGTCCTGAACGCCTGATTTTTGTGGTGTCTTCAGACAGTATCGGCGGCGCTGAGCAGCACGCCCTGCTGCTGGCCGGACGATTGAAGAGCAGATTCCACATCTCTGTGGTGTGCAACGGCGGCCTTCTGGCCGCACGCTTTTCCGAGCTTTCGCTGCCTGTGAAAACCATTCCCCTGCGGGACAATTGCGACATCCTGGGATTATCACGGCTCTGGCGCGTTTTTCACAGGAAGAAGCCGGATCTGGGACACCTGCACATGAACAGGGCCACACATCTCGGCTCTCTGGCAGCCAGAATCGCGGGAATACCATCTCTTGCCACGATGCAGAGCTTCACCAAGGGCCTCTATGCCCGCTATGCGGATTTAATCACAGTCTGCTCCCCGGGGATGACCGCTTATTATGCAGACCTTGGGATTGACTCCCATCGCATCAGACTGGTACATAACCCCATGAATCCTGAAGAGTTCAGACCCGAACGCCTGGGTACCATCGACCTGCGGAAAGAGCTGGGACTCGGCCCTGACACTGTGCTGGCTATTTACAGCGGCAGATTGCATCCCATGAAGGGCCTGAGGGAGCTGCCGGAGTTCGCTTCCCAGGCGGCTCACGATGCTCCTGAACTGCACTTTATACTGGCCGGGGAGGGGGAGGAACATCTTCTTCTGCAGCGGGAGATTCTCAGGAGAAGTCTGCGGAACATGCATCTTCTGGGCTTCAGGCGCGATATCAAAGCCTGTGTTGCCGGGAGCGATTTCATGATTCTTCCCTCACGCAGCGAAGGTATACCTTTAGCTCTGACTGAGGGACTGTATCTGGAAAAGCCTTTCGTTGCTTACGGGGTCAATGATGTGCCTGTTCTGGCCGAAACCGGGGGCGGGATTATTATTCCTCCTGGAGACCAGGCCGGATTTTATCAAGCAGTACTGAGCTTGACGCGTGATCGGGGACGCCGCCTGGCCATGGGATCTGACGGTCACAGAATTATTGAAAAGCGCTTCAGAATCGAGCAGTGTCTTGATGACATGGAAAAAATCTACACTGAGCTCGTAAATGTTTACAGATAAGGAGGCCTGATGCCGAAGGCAGCAGTTGTTTTCCACTCTCAGACCGGCTGGACCCGCAAGGTCGGGCGACTGATCGCCAGAGTCCTTGACGCAGAAGCGCATGAGATTGAATCTGCCCCTCCGGATATCGAAACATACGACCTGGTGGTGATAGGAACTCCAGTGCACAGGTGTGGCCCGAGCCGGAAAGTGCGCAACTTTCTGAAGGGAAAAACCTTTCAGTCACTGAGCTTTTTCTGCACCTATTCGCTGTTCGGAGGAATTAGCTGCCTGCTGACTCTGAACAGGCTGGCGCAGTGCCGTCATCTGATCCACGGACTGGATGTGAGGTTCTCACCTGTGGAAAAGTGGAAAAAGAGCCAGGACGATCTCTCGCATAAAAGGGAACGCATCCTGGAGTATGTGAATTTCATCGAACGCGAGATAAGGAGACCTTCCCAGGAAGAAAACGGTAACCGGTAAAGCCGAACTGGCCTTGACGCGGGGAAATCTTTCAGCTACATTGTCATGCGTATGGTCCACTGGCTCAATTGGTAGAGCAGCTGACTCTTAATCAGCGGGTTTTGGGTTCGAGTCCCGAGTGGACCACCAGAAAGTTAAAGCCCTTGGCAACAAGGGCTTTTTTATTACCTCCTGTTTCCGATAACAATCATGCATGAAAAGAAGATTCATATTCTTTTTCATTTTTCTAATTTTACTTTCGGATTTTTCCATGGCCGCAGACATCACGGCTACTCTGGACTCGTCTGACGGATCAAGCGCCTTCAGCATCAAGGACGCCAGTTCAACAATCATGGGATCAGTAGATTCTGACGGGAATTTCCAGATTAAAGGCGGCATGCGGCTCGATGCCGGAGGCGCTGAATGCATCTCACCGGAAGTCCTGATCGTTGATGGCCAGATCAGCATCAATCACAATTCCCCCGGGGATTTCAAGCTTCGTGTTTACAGCACAGCCAGCGCTCATGCTTCGTATTTCCAGACCGTCACTGACGGCTATTACGCCGGTTACTTCCAGGGATCGTCACACGGTTTATGTGGTGACGCCAATACTTACAGCATTGTGGGTTATGCCCGTACCGCAGGCGGCAATGCCATGTTCGCCAGCAATACAGCCACCAACTCATCCGCATACCTCGCCACCGGCATTAACGGCGTTGTCGCATACACAGCCGGAGGAGGCGGGTTCGCGGTACACGGCCAGGACCTTTCCACCAACGCCATTGGCCGCCTGGGGGTCGGCAACCAGGGTGTGTGGGGCTCGACCCCGGTTACCGGACAGTATGGTGGATACTTCGGCAATTCCACTGACGGCGGATATGTCCTGGCCGGATATTCCGGTCATGGCGTCTACGGAATCGGAGCCACCACATCGCATTTCGGCGCTGGAGGCTACAACGCCGCCACTGGGGCGTTCTGCTACACTGGATACAGCACTCACGGCTGCTATTCATACGGGGTTTCCGGCGGATACGATTATTACGCGGCAGGCCCGGGCACGGACTGGGGTTCGTCTTCTTCAATCCGCTGGAAAAAGAACATCACGCCTATAGAGCAGCCACTGGCAAAAGTACAGTCTTTGCGCGGAGTTTATTATGACTGGGATGAGGAACACGGCGGAGGGCACGATCTGGGAATGATAGCCGAAGAGGTTGGGGCTGTATTGCCTGAGATTGTTGTATTCGAGAAAGACTCCGAATACGCTCAGGCTATGGATTATTCACGCCTGACCCCGCTGCTGGTGGAAGCGGTCAAAGAGCAGCAGCACCAGTTCGAACAGAAATGTGCCGCACTGCTGGATGAAATCAGTACCCTTAAAGCACGCATTTCAGAACTGGAACAGGGTCGATGATTCAGTTCAAAGCAGCGAAAGTCCGCCAGAAAAGACGAAGTCTTTGACGCAAAGGCTTTTTCCAGTGGTCTGTAACACTTAATTCTGTGATTGCCATTCTGCGGAAAATCCTTTACACAGGCTGAAAAAAAGGTTATTCTTGGGAAAGATTGCGGAATGTTTCACGGGGGTTTTATGAAGTATTTTTGTATGTTTCTGGCATTCGCGCTGTACTACCTATCCTTTGCCTCAGACACTAACGCCGAATTCCGTTCCATCTGGGTCTGCACCTGGGATACCCTGAGTGCCGGCAGTACAATTGATCAGAACAAGGCGCGCATCAGGGGCATCCTGGACAACATCAAAAAAGCCAACATGAACGCTGTTCTCTGGCAGGCCAGACAGGACGGCACTGTTTATTTTCCATCGTCTTATGAGCCTTGGGGAAGCTATGCCGGCAGCGTTGATCCCGGATTCGATCCACTGGAGTACGCAGTGGAAGAAGCGCATAAAAGAGGTCTGGAGATCCATGTCTGGGTCAACACCTTCGAGAGCCGCAAAAAGGTCAAGGGTAACCCCGCATACGAACACCCTGAGTGGATCTGCCGTGACTCGGGAAATCAGTCCATGCCGGCCAAATACAGCCTTTCCCCAGGTCTTTCCGAGGTCAGGGAGTATCTGATCAGGGTCCTGATGGAGATAGTGGACAAATACGATGTGGACGGCATTCAGCTGGATTATGTGAGATGGAGCGAGTATACCGCTTCCAATATCAGCAAATATCCGGACACACTCGAGGGTCCTGTACCGGAAGACATAATCCAGGACCTGATTGAAACCGGAGCAGGCAGCTACTTGTACGATGCAAAGCACCCATACAGCCAGGGAGTGCCTGAAGGGTACAAGTCCTGGGATGACTGGCGACGCGCTGGCGTAAACGAATTCGTGAAGGGCATGCATGATGCGATCCAGTCGTCAGGCAAGCCCTGGGTCAAGCTCTCAGCATCTGTTCTGGGCAAGTACAACTGGAGTGGATGGAACGGCTATTACTCCGTGTTGCAGGATGGCGCTCTTTGGTACAACAAAGGGTATGTCGATATGCTGATGGGAATGCACTATCACTGGACCACTGCCGCAGGCTTTGAAAGCATGCTGGCCACAGGAAGTCCCGAATGTTGGCGAGATTATATCCAGGAAGGGTTGGCCGCCAACCATATTTTCACAGTCGGTCCAGGTTCATACATTCTTGACGAAAATAATGTCTGGTGGCGTCATCCGGAGATAGTCGAGGCCTGCCGCAAATTCGACTTTGTACATGGGTTCGAGTTCTTTAGTTACAGCTCGTGGGTCAAGCGTGATTACTGGGCAACAGCAGCAGCAGGTTTCTTCAATACGCCCGCCAGGGTTCCGTCCGGGAAACCGGCAGAAGAACGGCTGGATCCACCATTTGTGGATGTGTTCAGAGCGCGCACAATGGAAAAGAAGATAATCCGTGTGTTTCCGCCGTCCACATTGGATCCGGGAAAGAAATACCGCTTTGCGGTTTACCGTTCCATACGAGGCAATTGTGATCCTGCAATCGATGAAATCGTATCCTTGCATTTCGGGGGCATGGAGCCATTTCTAACTGTGGACAGCTTTATGGGCGATGCAGAGTATTATGCCACCACTCTGGACAGGTACTGGAATGAATCGGACATCTCCAACCTGGTCAGGTAAGTGGAAGAGACCCTTCCAGGCAAGCAACGAAGCTGCTGACAGCCCTCTCAGGTGTGGCCCAGGAGCACACCAGCCTGACAGCTGAATGGTCAGCGTCAGTCTTGCGCCAGATGTGAAAACCATATTTTTTGCTTAGTTTCCGGATCAGGCTGTCAGGAAAAACCGGGAACACCTGATTCGAAACTGGCGCAGACAGGAAGGAAAATCCAGCCTTTCTGATACCGTTTGCCAGTAAGGCAGCCATAGAATTGGCATGCTTTCCCAGTTCGAAGAACAGATCATCCTTGAACAACTCCTGGAACTGAATACCCAGAATCCGGCCCTTGGCAAGCAAAGCGCCTTTCTGTTTCAGATAGAAGCGGAAATCCTGTTTCAGATCATCGTTGACAATGACGATCGCCTCGCCAAGCAAGGCACCGTTTTTCGTACCACCGATGTAGAAAGCGTCAACCAGAGAAGCCAGTTCAGCCAGGGTCAGATCATTACACCCGGCAGTCAGAGCCGAGGCTATGCGTGCGCCGTCTAAGTACAAATACAGATCATGCTGCCTGCAAAATGCGGACAGTTCCCGCAACTCACGCTTTCCATACACTGTGCCGATTTCGGTGGAGTCGGATATGAAAACCACTCTGGGTTTGACTGAATGCTCGTCAGTGTGAACT
>JAQTRI010000047.1:10230-13967 GCA_028711905.1 Candidatus Wallbacteria bacterium
GGTGTCAATGGTATTGATTTTGTGGCCAGTGGCCTCGATCGCCCCTGCTTCGTGGACTGCGATGTGGCCTGTTGTTGCCGCGATGACTGATTCATGAGGCCGCATGATCGACGAGAGCACAATCAGGTTGGCCTGGGTGCCACCTGATGCAAAATGCACATCAGCAGCCGGATTGCCGATTCTGTCCCGGATCAGGCCTGCGGCTTCAAGACACAGGCTGTCCTCACCGTAACCCTCTTCCTGCACAAGATTGGTACAACCCAACGCCTCCAAAATCCGGGGATGGCAGCCTTCGCTGTAGTCATTCTTAAAACTGAATTTTTCCATGCTCTGAATTTAGCACAATCATCGCCTGCAGGCAACACACGGTTATCTGAAAAACTTCCAACTCACCTGACTGCTGGATTCAACGGCAGGATTGGGATAGAATTGCAGCGTGACTAAATCTTCCGAAGAAGGTGTCCTATGCAGGAATTGATCCGACGGATGAGAAATTTTAATAACGAGCGCGAATGGTCGCAGTTTCATTCGCCCAAAAACTTAGCCATGGCACTGAGTGTCGAGTGCGCGGAACTGACCGAGCATTTCCAGTGGCTGACCGAGGAGCAGAGCCGCAACCTGCCGCAAGACATGATCGAACCGATTAAGGACGAGATCGGCGACATCCTGATCTATCTTCTCAACATCTCAGATAAGCTCGGAGTAGATCCGCTGGCAGCGGCGCATGCCAAGATCGAAAAAAACCGAGTCAAGTACCCGGTGGAAAAAGCCCGCGGTCTTTCGAAAAAATACACTGAACTGTGATGAGCACGCCTTAGAGAAGCAATGCATTGCGTCTCTAAACAGGGATGCATTCTGATCTGAGATAGTTCAGTTTATCGCGATTCTTCACGATAACATCAACATGTATAAGGCAATAACTGTTCTTATTGCTTTCTTATTTCCTTTTGCCATGCTTCTCGGGGCCGACATTTCTGCAACGCTTGACTCTAATGATGGAAGCTCATCATTTGCCGTTCTGGACTCGGGCAGCACTGTTAATGCAAAAATCGATTCTGACGGCAACATACAGATCAAAGGTGGCCTGCGCCTTGATGCGGGCGGACTTAAATGCACAACCTCAGAGATGCTTATTGTTGACGGCATTGCCTGCATCGGAGGGACCTCCAGCCTGGGAAATTTAACAGTGGACGGCAGTGCCCCGGCGATTGCAGTCAAGGCCGGAGCAGCCGATCATGTTTACATCAACTTCTATGCTGATTCGGACAATCCCGCAACCAGGAGCGCCTGGTTTGGATATGGCAGTGCAGGGACTGACATATTTTCCCTGAATAATCTGCAGGGTGATGTATTCAGGTTCTATGACAGGGTGGGGATAGGCAATGATGCGCCGGATTTCCAGCTTGATGTGGATTCAGGCGGCAGCACCCAGACGCTGAAACTCGAGTCTGACTGGGGCCAGTTAAGGTTCCTCCCTTACAACAACACCGGAAATTACATCGAATCCGGCAATGCGGACTGGTCATTGAGCAGAGACCTTATTATTGCCGGACCGAGCGCTAATCCTCTTGCTAAACTGAAACTGATGGCAGGTACGACTGAAGTGACAGGGAAACTGTTCGGAGCAGCCACTAATTCGTCCTCTCACGCGCTGAGGATTGTGACCGGGGAGGGCGTGCCGACAGACTGGGTAGCATACAATGCTTATACGGTAACTATGGTCGTGAACTTTTCTTTTGCAGGCTTTACATCTGCGCCGACCATTTTCACTTCCATGGGAGGAGCGACATCCCACTATCACTTAGTCGGATTTGACGATATCTACGGCCGGTCAGCCACTGGATTCCAGGTTTATGTCAGCGACAAAGGCCCGACAACAGCCCTGACCCCTGCAACAATGCAGACAATGGGCGCATACATCATGTGGACAGCAATCGGGAAATAATGTTCTCATCAGCATTCGTGCCCGCGTCCTGATCCGCACCCGTAGAGACGCAATGCATTACTTCTCTCTACAGGGATACATTCGGATCAACCGCAACAATTTCGCCAAAACTTTGTGTAATGGGCCTGACCCCACAGGCAGGTGTCAAGCCATCCTTTTCCCTGCATCCGGGCCGGACATCGAGTTGAAAACAGAAAGAACTTCCATAATCAGCGCGCCTTTTACAGGATACTTCTCCCCTACTGCCTTCATCCATTTGTATGCTTCATCGTATTCCGCGCCGCTGGTCACATACCTTGCTGTCCCTTTTATCTGATACGATTCCCTGTCCTTTCTTACAAGAAGCGCGACCTCGTTGTTTTCAAGGATATTTTTCAATGTCTTATCCATGTAGTTGTCGACAACAATGATCTTTCCGTCGCTCCTGAGAAACTTACCCCCCACATTGCAGATATTGGGCCTTCCATCAGCAGAACAGGTAGCCATTGAAATGAAAGTTTCACTCTCGAACACAGCTTTGACTATTTCAGGTAATTGCATAAAACCTCCGTGCTATGAAAAAGTATAACAGTTAAAATGCAATTCACAATGAGAGGCACTGGGTCAACTTACTTTTTGTCTGTCACCAGTGAAGCGAGCAGATTGCCCTTTCCGATCATTTTACTGTGTTTGTCGCGTGTCTCATTCCTAACCGGATCATATATCCCCTTGACGCAACTGTGGTTGTCGCGCAATTCGAATTTCCCGTCACTACGCTCTTTGATTTTACCGAGAATTTTGCTGTGCTTGTCCTTGATTTCCTGATCAGCCATAAGTTCTCCTTCTGCTGCCATGAGCCGGCCCTTGATCAGAGCCATTAGATTTATGTTAATTATACCACAAATCACACTATCAAGCAACAGCATAATTATTTTCGCAACATTACCGATCCTATTATCCGGCATCTTATTGTTATGTTATGTCGATTTGTGTTTCCACCAGACAGGCCCGGTTTTTTCCCCAGAATTTCTGCTTCCACATATTGAAAGGCGCATCAGATTGCCCGCCCCCGCCTAAGTTTCCAGCGTGATCATCACAGCACCAGCTATCAGCAGCAAAGCCCCCAGTATTTTGTTCCTGAAATTCTTCTCCCGGAAAATAAAGCACCCGGCCACAACCACCAGCAGAATACTCATGCGCTTGACTGCAATGACATAGGCTGCCAGGGTCATGGATATCGCAGTCATCTGGCAGTATAACATCAGGCCATGGCACAATCCGGCAGGCATCAGATTACCGAGATTGCGGGGCCGTTTCTGCCCTCCCCTGCCGAGCGCAATAATCGTCAGAAAGATGAGGACTGTGACCATGGCACTCGAACACAATGCCCAGAACAGGGGGGATGAATGAAGCACCCCCATTTTGTCGAAATTGGCTGACACACTCCAGATCAGGGCCACTGCAGCCATGCAGCGCGCTCCGTGGTCGTGGAACAATGCTTTGAAGGGGGCGATAAGCCTGTTCTGGCCCGGCTCCATGTGCAGAAAATAGGAACCGGCTGTAATGAGCAGGATGCCGGTTATTCCACCGGCCCCGGGAAACTCGGAGAGCATGATGGGCGAGGTCAGGAGCATGAAAGCCGGAGTGAGGGCTGTGAGAGGCACGCAAATCGAGATGTCGGTCCTCTTCATAGCACGCATGTAAAGGATTGTGGCAGCGGTATTGGCCACTCCACCAGCTAAGAGCACCGGGAAAAACCCTGGCTTGATCGCAGGAACACCTGTCATGTGCAGGCCGAAGCCCAGCACAGGCA